>DAOTMQ010000032.1:0-21697 GCA_035450385.1 Kiritimatiellia bacterium
AGGCCATGTCGCCGATAGCGCCGCAGCCGAAATCCCACCAGCCGCGCCACTTGAAGGGCGCGTACGCGCCGGAGAAGGGCCGCATCTCCGCCGGACCGATCCAGCACTCCCAGTCAAATCCTTCCGGCGTCTGCTCGGGTGCGGGCGGTTGTGTCATGCCCTGCGGCCAGATCGGGCGGTCCGACCATGTATGCACCTGTTCGATCTCGCCGAACGCGCCCGCGTCCATCATCTTCTTCCAGAGGATCAACCCGGCGCCCGCATGACCTTGGTTGCCCATCTGCGTGACGACCTTGTATTTGCGTGCGGCATCGAGCAGCAACTGGCATTCTTCATAGGTGCGCGCCAACGGCTTCTGGACATAGACGTGCTTGCCGCGCCGCATGGCGTCCAGCGCGATGCAGGCGTGCGTGTGGTCCGGCGTCGAGATGACCACGCCGTCGATCTCTTTTTCCAGCCGGTCGAGCATCTTGCGGTAGTCGGTGAATTTCGGCACGTCGGGATATTTCTTATGGGCACCTTCCGCCCGTTTGGGGTCGGTGTCGCACAGGCCAACCACGATGCCGCCCGCGCCCGTTGTGCTATTGAGGTCGCCGCCGCCCATGCCACCACAACCGACTTTGGCAAAGCGGAACTGGCCGCTCGGCGGTGCGGAGACCGCTTGACCAAGCACGCGTGAGGCCGGGATCATAAATCCGGCGGCCGCGCTGGCGCTGAGAAAATGACGACGTGAAACACGATGCTGACGATTCATACCTTGTGTCCTTCCTTATCTGTTAGAGGCTCTTGCAAAACCCCTCGTGGCATGGGCGTCCCGCCCATGAACACGGGCAAGATGCCCGTGCCACATCTGCAAGAGCCTCATGTTAGTCTGTTTCCGTTTCCAATGATTTCGACGATCTCGGCCCACGAAGCCGAGCGCCGCATGTTTGCCGTCGGCGCGTAGCGGCTGTTCCATGGACGATCATAGATGATCACCAGACAGTCACGACGCGGGACGAGTAAATCCAGTGCAGTCGGCGAATCTTCAATCGCCACATCAAAATGTTGCGCCGCAAAGGCGTCGAGGTCCAGTGTTCGCGGCACCGTGTCGGCGGCACGATGCATGTCGGCACGACCGTATTTATCAACGTGCAACAGCCCCAAATGCGACAGCTCGTATTTGCGCAGCCAGTCGCGTGATCCTCGGTGACTGGCTGCCGGACGCCCCGTGACAACCACCAGTTCACAGCCGCGCGACTCCAGCGCGCGCACGGCCTCGAGGCTACCGGGCGCAGGCGTCAGGTCTGCGAGAAAATCATCGCGGTGAGCATGCTCCATCAACGCCGCGATCTCCGCATCTGACAATGAAAACGCATGCTGCAGGTTGAAACTGGAAATGGCCTCATACGGCACCTGCCGACCGAACAGCTCACGTGCCAAATCTGACATGTGCCGTGCGGTCTCGCACAGCACGTCATCAAAATCAATGTAAACCCGCATGGTGGTACAATATCACAATCACGTTCCGGCGCAAAGCGTTTGGCATGGCTCGCGCGGGTTTTTTATCCACAGATTTGCACAGATGACGCAGATTTTTGGGGGAGTGCAAAAGCACTGCTCGGCTGTTTCACGCGAAGGCGCGAAGACGCGAAGATTGGAGGGCGAGTGTCCCCGCGAGCCGCCTTCCGCGCTGTGCGCGGAGCTGGCATTTAGGAGTTTTTTACTTGAAGTTGAAAGTTGAGCGTTTTTTGGGTGGGCGAGTGTCCCCACGAGCCACCTTCCGCCATGCGGAAGGATGGTTTCAGGTCTCATTGCGGAGCGCGGGGAAAGACAAATGTCACTTGTCCGGGCGGCGGTCACGCCGCCACCCCAACGTAGCGGCGAGCGAATCGTCCAAAAAACCAAGGACAATGCCGCTGTGAAAAACGCTGAACGCCGAACAGGCGGAACAGCCGCAGCTAGTGCCTCTCGATTCAAAAAACGGGTGCTTGACCACGAGCAGCCCGGACGGCTAATATGATCACGTCGTTGGGGTTCGTCGTTGGGGTTTATTCAGCCCTCTCAAGATAAGCTCAATGGCACCGTTACACGCTTTCCCCACTTATGGAGTAACTAGTGATACCTCAGTATGGAAACAAAAAGTTTCAGTGTCCGCACTGTAATACCGTTGCCAGCCAAGAGTGGTTTGCGGCGGATAGTGCAGGGCGCACAGCAATGAGTATTGTTCAACACCTGTATTTGGATTACAGACTGAGTATTCGTGATTACGCCCAACAATGCATAAGCCACTTCTTAGAAGAAATTGAAGGTGAATTCCAGACGATTTTTTATAATTTTATCCCTAAACGTTTTTCAGTAGCAACTTGCTCTTCATGCGGAGACTTTACGCTGTGGGTAGACGAAGAAATTGTTTATCCAAAGAAGACCATACTTCCGCCACCGAATGATGATTTAAATGAAGATATAAAATCTCTCTATCTCGAAGCTTCGTTAATTCTTGCCGACTCGCCTAGGGGCGCGACTGCTCTATTACGCTTGGCGCTTCAGAAGCTACTGATGCAAGTGGGTAAAAGCGGAAAGAACATTAATAATGACATAAAAGAATTGGTGGCCGACGGCATGGAACCTAAAATTCAACGAGCCTTGGACTTGTTAAGGGTGATAGGAAACAATGCTGTCCATCCAGGACAAATAAATTTAGATGATAATGCCGAAATTGCTCGAAAGCTATTTGACATCTTAAACTTTATCGCCAATGAACTCATAACCAGACCAAAGACGCTGGCGGAACTCTATGCTGATTTGATTCCACCTGATACACAAGATCATATTAAACGACGAGATGGCATATAACAAAGTGCTAGGAACAAACAATAAAATGAGAGCGAGACAGGTACTTGATGATTGCCGGAAGGCACATAGTCTGTTGGAACATGAAGATGATCCACAGACCTTCAGAATACTGTTCGTTGCAGCAGTAACACTTTGTCGTGCGGTTGGACATGTATTGGATAAGGTGGACGCCAAGGAAGATCCGCGTCTCAAGGAGTCAGTCCAGAGTTGGTGGCGTGAATTAAACTCTGACACGACCAAAAACACAATTTTTCACAACTTCATCGATCAACAACGGAACAACATTCTAAAGGAGTATCACTTTGCCCATGACGACCACGAACAAAAGCTAATGGTGCTCCCGTCAATGGAGTTGTTTTCATTGGGCGAGTTGCTTTTCTGCCCAATTGAAGAGGGCAAATATGCGGGGGAAGATTGCAGAGACATATTACACGACGCGATTCTGTGGTGGGATGAACAACTGAAGAAACTAGAATGGCAGTCCAAAGTTGAGACGCCCAACGCCCAACGCTCAACGCTCAACTTTCAAGTAGAACCATGAAACACAACATGAAACTTCATGAAATTAGTTTGTTTGCCATGAACCACTCGAAACACCGAGTCGTGTCTTTTCGTGGTAAAACAAAGCCGAACCATTTGAGAACGGAATGGTTACACGGGGTTTGTTTCGGTCTGGTTTTTCTGCTCGCTTTGCAACTCGGCGCTGTCCCCTTGCAGCGCATCGAAGAGCAGTCATTCGGGAATACGTCCGCCGGCGAAGAGGTGAAACTCTACACGCTACGCAACGCACACGGTATGGTAGCGCGTGTCATGGGATACGGCGCGACGATCACTGAACTGCGTGTGCCTGATCGCGATGGAAGGTTTGCCAATGTCGTTATGGGCGCGGAGTCGCTCGACGCATACCTCAAGGGTTTCAGTGCGGCGGCCTCGGTCATGGGGCGTGTTGCCAATCGTATCGCGAATGCACGCTTCACGCTGGACGGCCACGAGTTCCGTGTGACAGCCAATGCCGGCCAGCACCAACTTCACGGCGGTCGCAACGGGTTTGCGCGCAAGGTGTGGCGCGGCGAGGTGTTGCCCGCCATCCCGAATGCCGCCGCTGTGCGCTTCAGCCTGCGCAGCCCGGACGGCGACGAGGGGTTCCCCGGTACGCTCAATGTGACTGTCACCTACACGCTGAACGATGATAATGAGCTGCGCATCGACTATACGGCGACCTCCGACAAGCCCACGCCGGTCAACTTCACCAACCACGCTTACTTCAATCTTGCGGGAGAGGGGGACGTATGGGATCACCGGATCTGGATCGACGCCGACCGCGTTACAGCCGCCGATGCCGAACTGATCCCCACCGGCGCATACGCGCCCGTCACGGGAACCCCGCTGGATTTCAGCGTGCCGACCGCGATCGGCGCGCGGATTGAGGCGCTTACGTCAACCAAAGGGTACGACCACAACTACGTTTTGCGCAACGGCGGGCAGAGCTTCGCGTGTGCGGCGTGGTGCTACGAACCGCGCAGCGGCCGTCTGATGCACGTCTACACCGACCAGCCCGGCATGCAGCTCTACACGGGCAAACGTTACTTCCGCGACGGTAAACCGGTGGCGGCAGCGCCGGATCAAAAGCACAACACCGTCTGCTTCGAGACGCAGCACTTTCCGGATGCCGTCAATCATCCGAACTTCCCGTCGGTTATCCTGCGTCCCGGCCAGACCTTCCGCCGCGCGACGTCCTACCGGTTTTCCGCGGCCAACGCGCTACCGGCGGTGCCTTGATCAATTCACTCGCGTTGTTTGGTTGCGTCGAACGTACCCCAGCAGGTGCCGTTTGAGTCCATCCAGATATAAAACCGCTGCCACTCTTCATCGGTGAGTTTCACGTCACCGTGTCCGGACTCAAGGCGCTTCAGGAGTTTGGAGGGCAGAGCACCGAACGTGAGCGGTCTTGTGAGCGGTTCGTTATTGTTGTTCGGTTGCTGGTTCCAACTGGAGTAGGGGACATGGCGAATGAGCACGTTGAACGATTTGCATGACCATCCATCCGGCTCGCCCGTCAATGCCGGCACGCCCTCACGCTTCCCGTCGTGGCACGTCACGCACTTGCGGTCCAACACGGGCTGGAGAAGTTTGAGGTAGCTGAACGGACGCGTCCCGGAGAGCGAGGGCTGAATGACAGACGGCGCGCGCTGTGTGGCCAACGCGGGTTGCGCGGGCATGTAGCTCTTGCGGCGGTCCTCATGGCAGCCCACACAGCTTTCGTGTTCGCCGGGCTGGAGGTACACGGCTGAACGCATCGTCTGTACGGCGCGTCCCTTTGCGTCGAGCGCTTGGAAGTAGAGCGGCATGTTGGCGGGGGCCTCGAAATAGGCGCTGCCATCCGCCTCCACGGGCACGGTCCCAAGAATCTCGCGTCCGACGGAACCCAGTCCGGCACCCACCTTTGGGGAGTCGATGTTCGGCGTTGTCTTGTTGATGATGTGGAAGACGCGCAACGCAACGATGGGGTATTGGGGCGGGAAGGCATCTGGCCATGCCTCCGTCACCTTGTCGATCGAGAACGTGCCCGTCAGGCGCTTTGCGCGTTCGGGATCGATAGGCGATTGGGCCAGTTTGGGCGGCGTACGCGGTTCGATCGGTCGCGCCCAGAGGCTGGAGATGCGCGGATCGCGATAGATGAGTTCGCGCGTGCCATCGGCATCACAGAGATAGATGCCGTACTGGTTCGGGATGTTGCCGCCTGGCTCGCCCAACAGGCGGTCGTAGGAATACGAGGCGAGGAACGTGGTTTCGGAGAGCGGCCACGGGCTCTTGAACGAATGCCCGGGCCAACGCTTCTCCTGCACTGTCGGTGTTTGGTTGCGCGCGGGGTCGGGGATGCCTCCTCGCCAATAGCTGCGGGGCGTGCTGTCGAACGCGACATCCTTCACGAAAGCGGGTGCGTGGGCGAGCGGCTCTTCTGATTCAGTGAAACGCACCTCCGGCGTGAGGCGCGTGATGGGCGTTGCGCCGTCAATGCCTTTGAGCGTGTCGATCAAAATGACAGATCCCGCCGACATCGCATGGTGCGGTCCGGCAATGGCCATGACCTTTGTGGAGTTCGGCACTGGTCGCGCTTCCCATGTGCCGCACGGATTCCACGTGTTGTTGCCGTAGTAGATACGCACGCCGCCGCCGTCTGGCCGCGCCGTCCAGAGGTGTTGGTAGAGAACGCCGTTACGGTCCACATAATCCCAGCGCGTATAGAGAAGCCGTCCATCCGGCAGCAAGGCGGGCGTCCACTCATGCGTTTCATGGAACGAGATCGAATGTGGATTCTCGCCGTTCGGTCCCATTCGCGAGAGCGTGAACACAAAGCAGGGGCCAAGGCCGCACCGATGGTAACCGCCGCGTCGTGTGGAGGAGAACACGATGTCGCCGTCCGGCAGGTAGATGGGGAAAATGTCGTCGTGGCCGTCGTTCGTCAATCGCCGCGCCGTGCCGCCTGCAAGCGGTGCTTCATAGATGTTGTAGCGGTGCATGAGGCGATCAGGCGTGCAGAGGCGGGGAACATCACGTCCGCCCGTATACGTGCCGGGAGGATCGGACGCGACGGGCGAGTAGGAGAAAAGGATTTTGGTTGCATCCAGCGAAAGCTCGGGGTTGAGGAAACTGCCGGGCGGCAGATTGGGTGGCGTCACTTCGCGCGGGCGCATCGATACGCCGGGCTGCTCCAGCACAAAGAGGCCGCCTCCCGGACGTGCGCAGTAGCCGAGGCACTGCGTGAGCTGGTGGCTCATCGCGCCGGGCACGAACTTCGCGAAGAAGAGCGTGCGCCCCTTCAATTGCGCGAGCGCCCGCGTGCGGAGGGCTTGGTGGAGTGCCCGCCATTCATGCTCATCACTCGTCTCGGGGGGCGGCTGCGCAAGCCCCGCCATTCTGAAGCGCGCCCGCAGCGGTACCACGGCCTCGGCGAATGTGCACGGTTCGCGGGGCACACCGAGACCGTCCTGCAAACGCCAGTCCCACTCTACGAGCGCAGCGGCGATACGGTCGTCGAGCGGTCCCGATCCTTTCACGGGACCTGCGCTGTAAGGGCTCCGTTCGGGTTCGAGCGCGTTTGGCAGAACGACCACGTCATGCGGCGTGATCGCGTCTCCATTCACATGCCAGCCCGCACCGACCGCGCACGCCCGCCACCCCTTTTGATCGGGGAATCCCGTGAGCAGCAACTGGTTGGTGCCGTGCTCATAGAACCACGTGCCCGTGACTGAGCCTGCCGAAGGCAGCACCACGTCGGGCCCGAACGATATGCGGTCAGTACCCTGTCCCGCAAGCGGAACGAGTGCCGACAAAAAAAGCATGTGTACGGTTCTTTTCATATTGCTTGATTATGGCTTCTTGATGAGTTTGCCGCCCTTGTACGTGAACTCGGGGCAATCGCAGAAGTAGACGCGTTTACCATCCGCGTTCTCGGAGATTTCTGCCGTGACCTTGCCGTCGCGCGTCCAGCCCTTGAATGCCCTCGGCGGCAGATCGATGGTTTCATCCCCGATCTTGGTCTTGAGCCGTTCTTTGAGATTGCCGTTCGCGACGATGACCGTGCCGTCTTGATATTCGACGAAGACCTGATTGCGCTCGACCGTGCCGTCCGCAATCGCTGCGGAAGTGGGGTGGGTTTTGCCGTCCGCATCGAGATACGCGATCGTGCTCACGTCGCTCTGCGTGTAGCGCGCGGCGAGCGGCTGGACCATGGCGTAGCTGCGGAGCGCGATGTCTATGCCCTTCTCAAAGTCGATCCGCCCCGGACCGCAGTAGGCGAGCCCGAACGGCTTTGACGGCGTGAAGCAGTAGTCGAGGATCAGGTGCGGGGCGTGTCCGAATGCAACAACGGCGGTCAGGAAGCAATCGACAAGCTCCTCGATTCCTCCGACTGGTTCGGTGTTCGGCTGATACATCTTTCCCGGCGAGAACATCGGCAGCAGCCCCATGCCGAAGTTGCACTCCTTGGGATGGATTTTGAGCAGATCGAAGTCGACAATCCAGGGCATCGTGAAGAAGTTGTATCCGCGATCCTGTGCATAGTTGCCGTCCGAGAGTCCCGAGTAGAAGAAGTGGTGTCCGCCTTCGGAGTAGACGGGGCCTTGCCACGCTTGCTTCTGCAGCAACAATGTTTCTCCGTATGCGTAGAAGGTCTGTGCAAAAGTCGCCGCGCCGGGCACGCGCGCATCGTAATCCGTGCGGCTCCAAGGCACCAGCGTGGTGTGGACATCGCAGTAGGCCGTGTTATAGCCGAACTTGCGTTTGAGTTCTGGAGCGAAACGCTCGCAGAGCATCGGTGCAAGAGCGGGTTTCGGACCGTAGCATCTGAACCACGCCGGATAGAACGAACCGTCGCGTTGGCGGGCGATGAGGTCCCGTGACCAGATGGCGTTCATGGGCGAGAAGTCGGTGAAGTTGTTGTACGGGCCGTAGACGTAGCCAAGTTCTTCACGCATGAAGCGTGAATAGTCCTCGGCACCGGCGTCTCCGCCCTTGCCCGGCGCAGCATCCGTGCGGCAGGTAAAGCTTTCGCCACGGTCGCGCCACAGCGTCTCGTGGTCGGTGACGATCACATGATCGATCCCGAGTTTCTTGACCTCCCGCCAGAAGGCCTTGTCCAGCTTGCGCACGTAACTGCCGTGGGACCTCCACGCGCCCTTACCGGCCACCGCTTTGTACGGCGAGACGGGATTGGGAATTTCTGGCAGCACTTCCGCGAAATCCCGGCTGAGCGTGATGACGATCCGCTCGCTCACCGGATTGTAGGTTCCATCCGTCTTCGGAAAATACCTCATCGACTGCGCGTTGCCCGCATTCGAAACCTCGCTCGCGTTTGAACGATACCAATCGAAGATCGCGCTCCGGTACCATCCGCCCTCAAGCAGGTCGATCTTGAGACGGTTCTGACGGATGCCATAGGCGAGATACGGCACGATGAAGCTCTTGAGAACCTTTGCTTCGGCAGCCGTTCCGCTCGAAACTTCCGTGACGGCTCCGGCGGGGGCGTACAGATCAACGACAAGGCTCTTGCCGCGACGGCTCGTCGTGACCTCAAGTTTGCCGGTGTCGCTTCCGGCGATCGCGCCGCCGTTGAACGTCGCGAGCAGGTCGCCCTCTTGCGGCGAAGACGTGCGCGGGATGATCGTGCTTTCCGTGATCGGGAACGGCAGATTGCGGTCACCGGTGTTGATCCCTTGGTCGGCGCCTTTGAGCGGCGTCAGGTTGCGTTTGGCGCGCGCGGCGATATCGAGTTTGCCGGAAAGCGTGTCCATGAAAAACGCGATGTTGTCAAAGTGCATCGGGCGGTATTCCGGTTGCGTTCCGCCGGCGAGGACGAACCCCGCGAACGCAGCACCTTGGAAACGCTTGGTCTCTTCCGGCGAGAAGCGCCGCTCGATGCGGTGCCAATCCGGCCAGTCGATCTTGCCGAGCGAAACCCGCTGCTCCGTCCCGTCCGCGAGCCGCAGCGCGAGGAAGAGTTCAGCGGAGGGCACCTCGGGCTGCGTGTTGGCGCCGCGTCCGAAGTGGTCGCCGTGTACCCAGACCGCGAAGGTGTTCCAGGCGTTCGTGACCGCCACGGGTTTTTCAGGGCCGAAGGCGATGGACGGCTTGTCGCCTTTTCCGCAGTACGACAGGCGCAGCGTCTTCTCTCCGAACAGTTGCGTCTCGCGCGTCGTCGCGCAGAGGGCCGCGGCGTTTTCGGCGCGCACCTTCCATGCTGGCTCGTCCTCGAAATCGACGAGCGCCGGCACGTCGTCCTGTGTCCGGTTTGCGTTCTTGAATTCGTACGGACGGTTGTCCTGCGGATACGGCTTGCCCGCGCCGAGGTTCTCTGGATATGACTCGGCCTTTTCATTCTCGCCGAGCGCATAGCACGCCGCCCGCCAGATGTCGTTGGCGTTGTCGCCGAATTCGGACGGCAGGATCACGCTTTTTGCGAGATAGTCGACACATTCGCGGTAGCGCTTCGCATCCAGCAGCGACTTCGCATACGCGAGCTTCATGGGGTTCACCTCGGAATCAGCCGTGAGGCGATTGCCGCGCAGTTCCGCGCGCCATCCACCGCCAAGTTCAATGGCGCGTGCGATGTCCGCATCGCCTGCGGCACCGAGACGTCGGCCAGCGCGGAAGAGGTAGAACGCCGCAAGATCGGGCGCGTTTCCGCAGGCGGCGAGAAGCGCGTCCGCACGGTCTTGCTCGCCGTTCGCCGCAAGGAAGAGCGCGTGATAGTATTTGAACTTCCAACTGCTGTTTTCCCGCGCCGCCCATTCGAGCGCCGGGAGCGACTCGCGGCGGAATGGGAACACGAACTCCGCCGACAACTTGGCGATGGCATTGAGCGCCGCTGTGTCACGCTTCAGATACGCAAGGCGGATGCGCGCGACCGGATGGTCGCCTGCAAAACCAAAGAGTTCGCGCGCCTCGTCGGCAAGCCCCGCCGCTTCGTACCAAGTGCCGATATCCATGAAAGTCTCACGCGGCAACTCGCACTTGATGTACGCGCGGAAATCTTCCTTGCCGCCCAGCTTGCCAAGCTCATATCTGACAGCGTGGAAGAGCGGAAGTTGCGCGAGCGCCGTCTTGGCGCTTGCCGCTGCGGCGGCCACGTCGCCCCCCTTGCGCAAGGCGATGACTTTCGCCAGCAGCGCGTCAAAGGAGAGTCCGTTGGCGCACAACGCGCGATCCGCCAGCAGCGCCGCTTCCTGCCAGTTTTTCTCCCGCAACATGATCTTCGCCAAGAGTGAGTAGGCGGCAGAACGCATCATCGGCGAAAAGGCCGCAAGCCCGAGGCGCTCCTTGGCGGTGGCCAGATCGCCTTGCGCGAATGCAGCGAATCCCGCGAGATAATTCGCTTCGCCGTCGTAGGTGTCGACAGCGAGCGCGCGGTCTGCGAGACGCGCTGCCTCGGCATAGCGCGCGCGCTTCGCTTCGAGTCCGGCGAGCGCGACGAGCGCGGGCGCGAAATGGTTGTCGGCGATGAGTGCCGATCTGAGCAGCCGCGCCGCGCCCTCGTCGTCGTGGAGATAGCGGAGTTTCTGCGTGCCCTTCAGGCAAAGTCCCTGGACAGAGTTCCAGTCGAAGTCCGACGGCATCTCGAGCGGACGCGGCTTGATGCCGGTTTCGGGCGTTCCGAATGCCTCGCGGTTCTTCACCATGCCCCACATCTCGTCGAAGACATCCGTTCCGCCGGGAGCGAAGGAAGGAACCTTGAACGGCGTTTTTTCGCAGGGCGGACGCGGTTGCTGGAACGCGCGACCGGATTGCAACTCGGCGTACTGGCCGTCCTTGTCTGTCAGCAGTGTCTCCCAGATGGCACCTGCGCGCGATGGCGACCAGAGCCAGATCTTGCGTCCGTACTTGTCGTAGACCGGATTGCGATGGACCGCGCCGAAACGGATGTCCGGCCACCAGATGCCGAACGCGCTGTTGTCGCCGTTGAGGACGTGGTACGACTTGTTGCTGCCAAAACGGTTCTGGGCATATACCGAAAGGTCACGCCCTGCGTCGTCGATCGGCCAAGCGTGCGCGTCGCCTGGGTGTCCGATGTAGTTTTTGCCTGGGAAGAAGAAGTCGGTGTTTTCAAACAGCGGAAATGCCGCGTTCATCCATTGGTAGTAGGGGCCGGTCAGGTTCGCGCCGTTGAACCAGATCGTCCGCATCGTAAAGTGGTCGTCGCCGGGGGCGAGCCGCACTTCCACCTGCCAGGTCGTGCGGCCGATGTACTCCGAAGCGCCAGCGAAGTAACTCGCGCTGCCGTCCTCGTTCTTCCTGACGTACCAGTCGACCGGCGTCGCCGAAGTCGGGGCGTGTCCGGTGATAGCGAAGTTGAACTCGATGCCGCCAGAGCACCACGGTCCCCGGAGCGCGATATTGCGGAACTTGACCGCATGATTGTAGTAGATGAACGCGTGTCCGGTCGCGATCTCCTGCGCGCCCCAAACCTTGCCGCCGATTTCGGGGAGCATGGTCACACGGATCTTTTCGTTTTCGAGGATCACCGCCTTCCACTTTTGCGCTGTCGGCTCCGCCGTCGAGCCATCGAAACGGAAATAGGGGTAGAGCGGCGAATCCGTCCGGGGCACCGGATCAGGATCAGAGAATCCGTACGTCGGGAATTCGAGTTCGGTTTCCACGATCGAAACCGCCGCGCCGAATGACACGGCGGCAAACAGGGTGAGAGAGACGATGACCGTTTTTTTCATGGTAGATATCCGCGATGTGGAGACTTTCGTTACGTTGGGTAAAGTCTCATTTTGCGATGGCTTTGACAAGAATGAACTCCGTACTCCTTTTCCTCACGAAGGTGGGGCAAACCGCCTGTCGCGGGTCGCCAGTCAACTTCTCTTATTACGACCACACAGTGGTTCGCAATCTTGAGAGTAAAAGCGCTGCCCGTTTTCTTTGCGCTGTGGGCGCGGGTATGGTACCTTGTATGCGTCTAAAGTGTTGCCTGCGACACATCGTGGAGTCCGTGCCTTATGCCGATCAGTTGGAATGAGATCAGACAGAACGCCATCCGTTTTTCTCGCGAATGGGCGGATGAGTACCGCGAGGACGCGGAGGCCAAATCTTTCTGGGATGAGTTTTTCGGCGTCTTCGGCGTCCGCCGCCGTCTCTTGGCCACCTTCGAGGAGCCCGTCCGCAAGATCAACGGCCAGTACGGCTACATCGACCTTTTCTGGCGCGGCGTCATGCTCGCCGAGCACAAGAGCCGCGGCAAGTCCCTCGACAAGGCCGAATCACAGGCCTTCAGCTACATTCAGGATCTTGCCCGCGAGCAGCGCTTCGAGGAACTTCCCCGCTTCGTCATTCTTTCTGATTTTGAGCGCATCGCGCTGTATGATCTCGAACCCGAGGATCAACTCGACCTGCCGCTTTTCGAATCCCGCCATTACTACAAGAACGAGTTCCTGCTCAAGGATCTCCACAAGCACCTTCACGACTTTGCCTTCATCGCCGGTTACCGGCAGCACCGCCTGCGTGACGAAGACCCCATCAACATCCGAGCTGTTGAGATCCTCGGCGATCTCCACGACGCGCTGGCCGCCGGCGGCTACGCGGGCCATGACCTTGAGCGCTTCCTCGTGCGCATCCTTTTCTGCCTCTTCGCCGACGATACCGGCCTTTTCGAGCCCGATAGCTTCAAGCTCTACATCGAGAACCGCACCGCCTCCGACGGCTCTGACTTGGGCCTGCACCTAGCACAGCTCTTCGAGGTGCTGAACACCCCGTCCGAGCGGCGACAGGCGCATCTCGATGACATGCTCGCCGCCTTCCCGCACGTCAACGGGGAGTTGTTCAAAGAGCGTCTGGCATTCGCCAGTTTCAACCGCGCCATGCGCGATGCACTGTTGCGGTGTACCGAGTTCGACTGGTCGGCCATTTCGCCCGCCATCTTCGGCTCGCTCTTTCAGGGCGTGATGGATCCCAAGGAACGCCGCCAGACCGGTGGACACTATACCTCCGAACGCGACATCCTCAAGGTCGTCAACGCGCTCTTCATGGACGGCTTGCGGGCGGAGTTCGCAAAGGCGCGGCGCAACAAAGCCCTGCTCAAGCAGTTCCACCGGAAACTTGGAACCCTCCGCTTCTTCGATCCGGCGTGCGGGTGCGGCAACTTTTTGGTCATCACCTACCGCGAACTGCGCCTGTTGGAGATCGACGTCCTCAAAGCCCTGTTCGGGAAAGAGGTACAGCAGGAACTGGACATTCAGGCGCTGTCAAAGGTAGACGTCGACGCCTTTACCGGTATCGAAATCCAGGAGTGGCCTGCCCGCATTGCCGAAGTCGCCATGTGGCTCATGGACCACCAGATGAATATCCGCCTTTCGGAAGCGTTCGGCCAATACTTTGTACGTCTGCCGCTCAAGAAATCCGCCAACATCGTTCTTGGCAACGCCCTTCGTCTCGATTGGAAGACGATTCTTCCGCCTGATCAATGTTCGTACGTGCTCGGCAATCCGCCTTTCGTTGGCAAGCACTACCAGTCTGCGGAACAGAAAGCTGACATGGCGTCCGTTTTCGGCAAATTCAAGAACATCGGCGACCTCGACTACGTGACCTGTTGGCACTACCGTGCGGCTGAGTATATCCAAGGCACGGCCATCGTGGTTGGCTTCGTGTCTACCAACTCGATCACCCAAGGCGAACAGGTGCCGCTGATCTGGGGCCTGCTCTTCGATAAGTGGCACATCAAGATCCACTTTGCCCACCGGACGTTTCCGTGGGCCAGCGAGGCGCGCGGCAAGGCGCATGTCCACGTGGTCATCATCGGCTTTGCCGCGTTCGACATCCCTGTCAAAAAGTTGTTCGACTATGACTCCGGCAACGGGGATGCCGCCGTGATCGAAGCGATCAACATCGGTCCCTATCTTACGCCCGGCCCCGACGCATTCGTCACCAAGCGTCAGAAGCCGATCTCGCCCGTGCCGGAAATGCGCTGCGGCAGCAAGCCGTCTGACGGCGGCAACCTGATTCTGACGGACAGCGAACGGGACGCGCTGGTCGCCGCCGAACCCGGCGCGAAGCAATACCTGCGGCGCTACACAGGGGCGGAAGAATTCATCAACGGCAACATGCGCTGGTGCCTCTGGCTCGAAGGCGCCGACCCGGGCAGTCTGCGCGCACTGCCGCTGGTTATGGAGCGCGTGGAGAAGGTGCGCGAGTTCCGGGAAAAGAGTACGGCCGCTCCCACCCGCAAGGCGGCAAAGACACCGGGGCTGTTCTTCTACCGCTCGCAGCCGACTACCGATTACATCCTCATTCCCGAGGTTTCATCGGAACGGCGGCATTACATCCCGATCGGCATCGCGAGCCCGTCGCTCGTTCCGAGCAACAAATGTTTTCTGCTACCGACAACCGACCTCTATCTATTCGGCGTACTGACCTCCGCTATGCACATGGCGTGGATGCGTCAGGTGGGCGGACGTTTGGAGTCGCGGTATAGCTACTCGCGCACGATGGTCTACAATACCTTCCCGTGGCCGCGGCTCAGCCTGCCGATCCAGAAGGGTGACGCCTGCGTCCGGGAAGCGGCGTCACGGCTCTATTGGTCGTCGTATCACGAAGGCGGGGAGTACGAAAACGCCCCGCGTCCGCAACCGGGGGGGCCCCGGTCCGTCCGCCTGACCGGCGACGCGCGGAAGAAGGCCGCCGTCGAGGCCAAGGCAAAGGCCGTGCTCGATGCGCGGGCGCGCTATCCGCTCTCGACGCTGGCTGACCTCTACGATCCCCTGACCATGCCCGCCGATCTGGTGAAGGCGCATGCCGACCTCGACCGCGCGGTAGACCGTTGCTACCGCTCCCAGCCTTTCTCCTCCGAACGCCAGCGCGTGGAGTTTCTCTTCGCCCTCTACGAGAGCTACACCGTGCCGTTGCTTCCGGCGGAGAAGACGAGAAGGCGTCGGGGACGCAGAAGTCCGTAAAGTGCAGTTAAGAGGAATAACGCATGAAAGAGAAATCTCATAGCGAACGTTTGATGTCGTTGGATGCGTTGCGGGGCGCAGACATGCTTTTCATCATGGGTTTTTCCGGTGCAATCGTAGCGCTTTGCGAGGTCTGCGGCTTCGGGCGCGATTGTTGGCTGGCAACGCAGATGACGCATGTTGCTTGGCATGGTTTTCGGCACCATGATACGATCTTCCCCCTATTCCTGTTTCTCGCCGGGGTGTCCTGGCCGTTTTCCTATGCGAAACAGGTCGCGATGGGACGTTCAAAGGCACAGATCGTCCGGAAGATCCTTTTGCGTGCGTTTTGTCTGTTTGCGATTGGATTGATGTGGTCGGATCTGTTTAGCTTCAACTGGCGGATGTACCGGTGGGATTCCGTTCTGGCGCATATCGGCATTTGCTGGGCTGGCGCGGCATTGATCTTCATGTTCGTCAAGAATTGGCGTGTACGGCTGGGGCTGGCGGCGGTGATACTCGTTGGTTATTGGCTGATGCTTGTCTGTTTCCGCGCGCCGGACGCAGAGGCGTTGCTCGCGTCGACAGATCCAAAGGTGATGAAGAAGGTTGCCTCTTACGCGGCCTACGGTACAGATAACTTCTCGTTTACGGGGAACATCGTTGGGTGGTTCGACCGGACGTTCATGCCCGGGCGCCTCCATGAAGGAATTTTCGATCCGGATGGGCTCTTATGCAAGTTGACCGGCCTAGTGACGGCGATGCTCGGCACGTTCGCCGGTGAACTGTTGCGGCGCACGGACTTGTCCGGCAATCGCAAGACCCTGATCCTGTTGGGGGCGGGGGTGGTTTCGTTGCTCGTGTGCCTTGTCTGGATGCCTTGGTGCCCGGTCAACAAGAAGATCTGGACACCGACGTTTGTTCTGGCTGCCGGCTCTTATTCCTTCATCGCTCTTGCGGTTTTCTATTGGATGATTGATGTCAAAGGATGGCGTCGCTGGTCGTTCTTCTTCCGGGTTATCGGTATGAATGCCATCACCATCTATGTGATTCGTCGGGTCGTTCCTCTTCGCACCATCGGAGAGTTCTTCCTCAAGGGTGTTGCCTCCTGGGGCGATGCCGCGTGGAGTTCACTCGTCCTCTCTCTGGGCGAGGTCGCCGTCGGCTGGCTGATACTCTGGTTCCTCTATCGCAAAAAGGTGTTTCTCAAGGTCTGAATATGAAAAGAAAAACAACAGGATTCGTTGTCGCAGCCGTTGCGCTTGCGGCGGGTATTAACGCGGCTGAACTGCCGCCGCTCATGATGATTCGTCTGCGGGCACCGCATACGGCGGATGACGCGCAGTGGGCAAAGACGCGCACCGTGCTCGTCGCAAACCGCGGCGCGTGCGATGAGGTATGGTTCTCGACGGGCATCGGCGTGCCGACGCTTGCCTGGCACGCCGCGCATGCAGAGCGTCTCGCGCGGTACGCCGCTGAACTGCGCGCGGCCGGCATCGTGCCGAGCTTGCAAGTACAGGCGACGCTCGGCCATTCCGACGAACTCTCCGCGATTGAGGGCACGCCTGCAAAGACGTGGGGTGGTTTCACAGGACGCGGCGGTACGGAATGCCGTCACTGTAACTGTCCGCGTCAGCCCGGCTTTCTTGCCTACGTGCGTGAGATGTCGCGGCTCTATGCGTCGTTCAAGCCTAGGAGCGTGTGGGTCGATGACGATCTGCGCGTCGCCGGGCACGCGCCTGGGTCACCGTGGGGCAAGGTCAAGGACGGTTGGATCGGCTGTTGGTGTCCAACATGTCTCGCGGCGTTCAACGCTGAGATGGGCACGAACTGGACGCGCGAAACGCTAGACGCCGCGATGGCGAAGGATACAAAGCTTTTCGACCGTTGGGAGGCGTTTTCGTTCGCGGGTATCGCCGCCGTTGCGCGCGCGATCGCTGGGGAGTTTCACAAGGTTTCGCCGACGACGCGTCTCGCCTATCAGCACGGCGATTACCGCAACGATTCGCTACTCGCCGTCTTCCGTGCGCTGCACGAGGCGACGGGACTTCCGGTCGGGTCGCGTCCCGGGGGCGGCGCGTACTACGACCAGAATCCCAATCTGCAGATGATCAAAGCGTTCGGCGCGGCGTACACTCGGAAACAGTTGGGAAATCCCGACTGGATCGATACATGGTGTCCCGAAGTCGAGACGTATCCGCGCGCATTCGCAAGCCGGACGGCGCAGGGCATCATGAACGAGGCGTTTGTCAATCTCGCGCTCGGCATGAACACCGTGAGCTTGCTCATTATGGACACGCGCTATGAAACCGACGCATGGTACGGCGAGTGTCTCCTTGCGCCGCTTGCGGCGGAACGGTCTGTGCTCGAGGGCTATCGCAAACACAACGAAGGGAGTGTTCCCGTGGGGCTGAAGGACGCGACAACAGTATCGAAGGGAAAGCTTTACGAGTTCGCGCTTGTGGGCGTCCCCGTCGTACCGGGCGTCGGAAAAACGTTCGGCGAAGTGACCAATGCCGATCTGTCGTTCAACCTCAGCGCGATGTCGTCGCGGCAGATCCTTGATCTTCGGCAACGGATGGATACGCGCGCTGGCGGCAAGCTGCCCGTTATTGCCGAGACGCCGTCTGTCGGCCTTGTCATACCACGCATGGCGCCCGATGGCGTGCTTCGGAGCGTCGCATTCATCAACGCGCGCATCGATGTGCAGCCGCCGCTTACGTTGCGCCTCCGTGGCATCGCACCGGAGAGGACGTCCGCCACTTGGCACGCTCTGCGCGCTGCACCGGTGACGGTGCCGCTTGTTCGCGCCGATGGCGAAACGCGGGCGACTCTACCGCCGCTTGCCGCATGGAACTGCGGTTGGCTGGAGTTGTAGAAGGCATCGGCCATGGGCAAGCCAGCGAGGTTTTTTCTGGTTTTGGTGTCAAAAGATAATCCGGCGGATCCGACCGATCCGACCGACCAGTCCAAGGGGCCAAGTCCAGCAACTATTTTACGCGCCACCTTCAGGGCCTCTGTACTTTCCCCAAGCGGATGTGCTACCATAGCACCCGTTTTTTAACCCGAGAAAGGATAGGCTGAGATGAACAAAAAGACTTTGCGTGATGTGGACCTGAAGGGCAAGCGTGTCGTGATGCGCGTTGATTTTAACGTGCCGATCAAGGATGGCGTGATCAAGGATGACACCCGTATCAAGGGGGCGCTGCCCTCGATCAAGTATGTGCTAGATAACGGTGGCAGCCTGGTGCTGATGAGCCACCTCGGCCGTCCGTCCGGCAAGGGTTATGAGGCGGAGTTCTCGCTGAAGCCGGTGGCCGAGTATCTGTCCAATTTGCTGGGCAAACCGGTCGTTTTCGCGGCGGATTGCGCGCAGGCCGCTGCTGAGGTCGCGGCGCTCCAGCCGGGCGGCGTTGTGATGCTTGAGAATACCCGCTTCTATAAAGCTGAGGACGGCAAGGTCAAGCCGGCTGAAGGCATGAGCGATGAAGAACTGGCGGCCAAGAAGGCGGATCTGAAGGCGAAGCGCGAAGATCTGGCCAAGACGCTCGCCTCCTATGGCGATATCTATTGCAACGATGCTTTCGGTACCGCGCACCGCGCCCACGCTTCCACGGCGGTGGTCTGCAAGTTCGCCAAGGAGAGCGTCGCGGGTTTCTTGATGGAGAAGGAGATCGAGTATCTGGGCAACGCGGTCGAGAAGCCGACCCGCCCGTTCGTGGCGATCCTCGGCGGCGCGAAGGTTTCCGACAAGCTGGCGGTCGTCAAGAACCTGCTGGACAAGGTCGACACGCTGATCATCGGCGGCGGCATGGCCTACACCTTCCTCAAGGCGCAGGGGCACGACGTCGGCAACTCGCTGTGCGAGCTGGATCAGCTCGACTACGCGCGTGAGATGATCGAGAAGGCCAAGGCCAACGGCAAGCAGTTCCTGCTGCCGGTGGACAATGTGGCCGCGGACAAGTTTGACGCTGAAGCCAACACGCAGATTGTCGGCAACGACATTCCGGCGGGCTGGATGGCGCTGGATATCGGCCCCAAGACGGTCGAGCTGTATGCCGCCGCGATCAAGAGTGCGAAGACGGTGGTGTGGAACGGCCCGATGGGCTGCTTCGAGATGAAGAAGTTCGCGGGCGGCACCCTGGGTGTCTGTCAGGCGGTGGCCGATAGCGGCGCGGTCTCGATCATCGGCGGCGGCGACAGCGTGAGCGCGGTCAACAAGAGCGGTCTGGCCGATAAGATGACGCACATCTCCACCGGCGGCGGCGCCTCGCTCGAATTCCTCGAGGGCAAGGAACTGCCCGGCGTGGCGGCGCTGAGCGACAAGTAAGACGGCCGTGATGGACGCGCGCGATCTGGAACGGTGTTCGGCGGCGGTGACGCTGTCGGACATGGAGGTCTTTGTATTTCCCGAGCTGATGTACAGCCTGGTGCTGGCCAACATCATGTCGCCGCGGATCTGGCTGTGGCGCGACGACCCTTGGTTCAAGGGGATTCGCAAGATGAAGCCCTACCGCCGGCTGCAGCGCCTGAAGCAGTACATCATGGACCACTACGTCTTTAACCTTGACCTGGAGACGTGGGGCCTGACCAACCAGAAACGCGAACTGGCGCGGTTCGCGCCGTTCCTCTCGTCCGAGGAGATCGCGCAGTCCAACGCGCTGTTTGGCTATCAGGGGGACACCTACTACTTCGACATCGACATCCGCACGCACTTCGGTCTGGACAAGTACGACTCCGACGTGATCCCGTATTGGAAAACCGAGACGGTGGAGGCCATGGACGCTTTCCAGCACAAGGAGGGCTACACGACCGGCGCGGGCGAATGCGTGTCGCTGTCGGCGCTCTATGCGGCGGCGCTCTATGTGGTGGCCGGCATCCCGCTCGAACAGGTGTTCATGATGGCCACGCCGCTGCATTCGCAGAACTTTGTGGATGTGGATGACGGCGTGCTGACCAACAACCGCCGGCTGGTGACCAAGGCGATGTGGTTCAACGGTACGCAGATCTCCGGCCAGGCGCGCCGCGCCTTGGAGAACGAGCGGGTCACGATCGTCTCGCATCCGAGCGGCTGGATCCATACGCTCTACCCGCAAGCGTCGATCGATCCCGCCGTGTACAGCGGCTTTGCCGATCGCCTGCGCACCTATCTGACGACGCCCCTGACGCCGGAAATTCTGGGCAACTTCCTGCGGCAGAATCCGCGTTGCCACCAGTGCTTCATGGTGCGCTGGCCGATCCGCGGCGTGGACCGCTACGTCACGCTGGAGCAAGCCTTCAGCTTCGAGCAGGACAGCGCCTACAAGGTGACGGACGGCACGCGCGAGAAGCTGCTGGCGATGATTCCGCAGGAAACGTTCGCGATGTCGTGCTGTCCGAACAAGATCGTGCTGGACGACATTGAGGAGTTTGTGCGCGAGCGGGCGATCGACCTCAGCAATCCGGCCGATCTCAAGGCGTTGCGGGAGCGGATCGGCGACGCCTGCGTGTGCGGGGATGAGATGGTTGACCAACTGGTGCGTTTTTGCCACACCGAACCGCGCCTGCCTTCTGCAGATGTGCGTTTTGTGTCGGCGGAGGCGCCGTTGTCACTGACGCTCGATATGACGCGCGAAGAGGTGATCGCCCATCTAGAGTCGTTGCGTGCGCACAGCGAGACGGCCGACATGGCCTTCTACGCATGGCGCGATCTGTCGCGCACACCGGCGGCACCCTTTATCAAGGCGGCGATGGAACGCAATCCGGTGAGCGTGGCGGCTTTGGCTGAAGCGTCGGACGACGAGGTGGTCGCACGTGTCGCCGCCTTGCCGGACATCTCGATTTACGACGAAGACACGCGGCTGGCCCAGCCGGACGAGGTGTGGAGCTTCGGACGCGGCGACGGCTTTGAAAAGGCGCTGTTGGTCGCGAATGTGGCGCGCAGCCGCGGCGCTGGGCCGCTGTGCCTGACGCTGGCGGACGGCGAAGCGGTGCTGACCGACGAGGCGGGTGCCGAGCGCTGCCGTTTCACCGCACGCAAGCGTCCGGCTGAGACGCGCTGGCAACTCTGATGTAGTGCTGATGTTGCTTGGCATGCCTCCTGCGTATCAATGTGCGGAAGGCGCGGGTTGATTCAGCCCCGCCGCCCGGCGACAGGTCTAAGTCATTAGATTTGTGCCGAAAGCCGTCAGGATCGGACATTTGGGGTGTGCACAGGATAACGCAATATGTTGCGCGGACTGTGTTAGCGTGTACTCAACTCGGGTCCGCCACGTCGGGGGACGTGGCGGACCGTGTTGTTTCGGAACAGGTCGATGCGACTGGGTTTCGGTTCTGCAGATTTCTGTAAAATTTTTTTTCCGCCGGGGGGGTTGACAGGGCTCCGGCTTTTTTGCTATAGTCCACCCCCGCGTCCGCAGAAGGCGGCTGTGCCGCGCGGCGCGAAATTGCTCTATGAC
>DAOTMQ010000033.1:0-21578 GCA_035450385.1 Kiritimatiellia bacterium
TCCCGTATGCAAGCCTGACGGCCTGCGTTTGGGAGGGTTTTGCAAGAGCCTCCTTTAAAGAAGTATTCCTGCAGACTCAACCCTTGAGTCGGAGAAGACGCTCTCACCCGCTCAAAATCTGCTATAGAACGTACGAGATAGTAACAATGACCTAAACCCGACGTCAAGCAGAGAACGAAGTTTCGCGTAATTCGCGTAATTCCGCAATTCCGCGTTCAAGCAGTTGCACGAGGCAGAGGAGTTCGGTAAACTGGCGCCCATCATTAAACGGAGAAACAGGTATGGCGAAAACGTACAAGATTGCGGTGATCCCGGGCGACGGAACGGGGCCGGAGGTGATCGGCGAGGGCTGCAAGGTCTTGGATGCGGCGGCAGCGCGGTTCGGCTTTAAACTGGAGAAGGTCACGTATGATCTGGGAGGAACCCGTTACCTCCGGACGGGGGAGACGTTGAGCGATGCCACGCTCGACGAGTTGCGCGGTTTCGACGCCATCTATCTCGGCGCAATCGGGCACACCGACATCAAGCCGGGCATCCTTGAAAAAGGCGTCCTGCTGAAGTTGCGCTTTGAACTGGACCAGTACATCAACTTGCGTCCGGTCAAGCTCTACCCCGGCGTTGAATGTCCGCTCAGAGATAAAGGCCCGCAAGAGATCGACTACTGCGTGATCCGTGAAAACTCCGGCGGTCTCTATACCGGTATCGGCGGCATCTCGCGTCCAGGCACGTGCGACGAAGTGGCGGTGCAGCAGATGACCTACACCTATGACCAAGTCGCGCGTTGTCTGCGTTACGCCTTCGAATATGCGCGCAAGTACGGCAAGAAGGCGCGGGGGATCGGCGAGCACAACACGCTGGCAATGGTCGGCAAATCGAATGTCCTGACTTATGTGTATGAACTGTGGAACCGTGTCTTTGCCGAGATCGGTGCCGAGTATCCCGACGTCAAGCGCGAGTACTACCATGTTGACGCGACCTGCCTCTACATGGTGGCCTCTCCTGAGATGTTCGACGTGGTCGTAACCGAAAACATGTTCGGCGACATTATCACGGATCTCGCTGCGATCACGCAGGGCGGGCTTGGCGTGGCGGCCGGCGGTAATATCAATCCGCAAGGGGTCAGTATGTTCGAGCCGATCGGCGGCACCGCGCCCATGTGGACCGGCAAGAATGCGATCAATCCGATCGCCGCGATCGGTGCTGGCGCGATGATGTTGACCGCACTGGGCGAAGAGGCGGCGGGCCGCGCGGTCGAGACGGCCATCGCGCAGACCACCCCGACGATGAAGAGCCAGATGGCCAACCAGATGGGCTTCACCACCACGCAGATCGGCGACCGCATCGCGTCGTTGGTTGCGGGGTGAACTGACGCGGGCGGAGCCCGTAACCCAAAGGCTGTAAGACTGTGAGGCTGTAAGGCTATAAGGCTCTACGAATAAGGCGATGACTAGTGATTAACAACAAAAGAGTACTCGGTTCCCTCATCCGGTCGCCTCCCTCCCTCACAGCCTTAACCCCTTACAACCTTAACCCCCAATACGGGCGAAGCCCACAACTTGTTTTTTATTGGCCCATCGGCCAGTAGGGCTCTACCCATGCATGCGTTACCATTGCGATTGCTACGTGAGATTCCGCCGCGTCTATTATGGCGGTTTCTGGTCGGCGCGGGCCTCGGTAACTTGCGCGCGCTCAACCGGTTTGAACGCCGTCGCCGACAGGGCGTTTACTTTCCGCCCTTTGTCTTCGTGAGTGTCACGCAGCGCTGCAACCTCGCCTGCAAAGGGTGCTGGGCCACCGGCGTGCAGAAGCCGGTCGACATGTCGCCCGAGTTGCTGCACGCGATCGTCACCGAGAGCCGTGTGCAGGGTTGCCGCTTTTTCGGCATCCTGGGGGGGGAGCCGCTGCTGCTGCCGTGGCTACCGGATTTTTTCGGGCGCCATCGCGACATCTACTTCCAGCTTTTCACCAACGGCCAGTTGCTCGACGAGCGGATGGCAGCGCGGTTGCGGCATGCCGGAAACGTGTCGCCGCTCGTCAGCGTGGAGGGCGGAGCCGATGCCTATGCCGACCGGCGTGGCAACGACCTTGCCTACGGACGCGCTCTTGACGCTTTGACGCATTGCAAGGAGCAGGGATTGGTGACGGGTGTTGCGACCAGCGTGTCGGCCTCCACTTACGCGGATGTGGTGTCGGAGCGTTTCGTTGACGACATGGCCGCGCGCGGCGCGCACTATCTCTGGTACTACATCTACCGGCCTTCCGGCCCGGTGCCGGGCTTTGAAGAGGCACTTGATGACGGACAGGTGCGCGCCCTGCGCCATTTTCTGCTGGAGCAGAGAACACGCTGCAAAAGTCTGGTGATCGTCGATGCCTACTGGGATCATGACGGCAACGCGCTCTGTCCGGCGGCGACCGGTATCAGCCACCACATCAACGCGCGCGGCGAGGTGGAACCGTGCCCACCGATCCAGTGCGCCGACTGCCGGGTAGAGCCCGGACAGGTGGTCGCGCGCATAACGGGGTCGCCGCTGCTTGCGGCTTTTCGTGCCGAGATACCGCGTCTCACGCGCGGTTGCGTGTTGATGGATCATCCGCGCGAGTTGGCGGAATTGGCCGCGCGCTGCGATGCGCGGGACAGTAGCGGCCGCGGGACGTTCTTCCGCGAGTTGGCGGAACGACCGGCGATGCGCTGTCACGACCATGGCGGCGAGCCGCTACCAGAACGCACATGGGCCTACCGGTTCGCCAAAAAGCACTGGTTTTTCGGCTTCGGTGCGTACGGATGACGTTCAGGCCAGACAGAGTACGGCCACCAACCAAAATCCCGCGCACGAGATGTCGAGGGCGTTGCGAACCAATCTCTGCATCCGTGTCTCTGCGTTAAAAACAGGAATTGCATGGCCACGGGCATTTTGCCACACTGTGTTTATGAAAGATAAGTCTCGGTCGGTGGTGTCGTTTGTGGTTTCAAAAGTGCAGGCGGGGCAGTCGCTTCAGGAATTTCTCGCCGCACGGCTCTCGATCTCCAAACGCGCCGCCAAAAATCTGTTGGATGAGCGTGTCGTGTGGGTCAACCGCCGGTGTGTGTGGATGACGCACCATACGCTCAAAACTGGAGATACCGTGGAAGTGCCGGGCGTCGGCCTGTCTAAGCAGTCGGCATCGTCGGCGGTGTCGGCAATCCGGATCCTCGTGCAGGATGATTTCTATCTGATCGCCGACAAGCCGTCCAATATGCTTTCGGTCGGTGCGCGCAGTGTCGAAGAGACATTGCGCACGCAGACCGGTCTCGCCACGTTGCGGGCGGTACACCGTCTGGACCGCGACACGACCGGCTGCCTGCTGTTCGCCAAAAACGACGCCGCGTTCGATGCTGCTGTCGAAATCTTTAAGACGCGCCGGGTCAGCAAGCACTACCGTGTGATCGTGTATGGTCGTTATGAGCGTGCCGCTTCGACCGTGGAGCAGGAACTGGACGGTGAGCGTGCGGTCAGCCACATCCAGCGTGAGATGGTTACCAAAGATGCCAGCTTCCTCAAGGTGCAGATCGAGACAGGGCGCACCCACCAAATCCGTCGGCACCTCGCCTCATTGCGTCACCCTGTACTGGGCGATCGTGAATACGGCATCAAGCACGTGCGCGATCCGCGCCTGCTGACGGTGCCGCGCCAGATGCTCCACGCCGCCGGTCTGGAGATGCCGCATCCGATGCTTCCAGGGGAGACGCTCAAGGCGCACAGTCCGTTACCGGCCGATTTCCGGCGTTGTCTGAAACTATTCGGTATGGGCAAATAAGCGGACGCAAGGATCGCTGCGCATGTTCAGTTTCCGTACAGTGTGGGTGACACGGCCGCCGGGACGACAATCGCCGATCTTCGACCTCTTCAAGGGTGATGAGGGCGAGGCTGCCGATAGTGAGCGGGAGACGCTCTACATCACTCAGGATACGGCTGCATTTGAGGGACTGCTGCCGTCTGATCGCGCGTATGCAGTCGATGTGTTGGCCCTACATGCTTTCGCCTTTCCGGACACGCCGGAGGATAGCGCGGCGGAGCACTTGCGTCAGGGTGGTGCCAGCGGTGCGGGCCTCTGGGAGGTTTGGCGCACGATCGAAGCGCGGCTGGCGGCGTTGCCGCTTTGGACGTTGGAGACCATCGGACTGGTATTGCACGATTTGGACGAACGCGGTCTGGCGCACGTGTTCGGTCATTTTGCCGAGTGTGTCCGGCGCGCCGGAACGCGATGCGGTCCGTGGCTTGAAACTTTTACGCCCGATGCACGCCGGAACGAGCGGCGCACCTTGCCGCCGCATGCCGACTGCACGCCGTTGGACGTTGACCGCCTCGCGTCGCATCTGCTGCCCGGCGGCACCTTCTCGCGCCTGATGCCCGGTTATGAATCGCGCCCCGGACAGGTGGAGATGCTGCGCGCGGTCGCGCGGGCTTTCAGCGAGGGCCGACACCTATTGGTTGAGGCTGGTACCGGTGTCGGCAAGAGCATTGCCTATCTGATCCCCGCCGCCGCATGGGCGTTGCTCAACGATGTGCCGGTGGTGGTCAGCACCAATACGCGCAACCTACAGGCACAGCTTATCGAAAAAGATTTGCCGCTGGTCCGCGCGGCGGTGTGCGGCGACGACAGCGCTCCCCTGCGCGTGGCCGTGTTGAAGGGGCGCTCGAACTATGCTTGTCTACGGCGGATCGCACTCCTGTTGGAGCAGAGTCACTTTGAACTCGAACGTCCCGAACTGCGCCGCTTCGCCTTGGCGTTGGCTTGGATAGCGCAGTCACCTGATGGCGATCTCGACACCTTTGCCGGCGCGGGTCATGCCGATGCCGTATTTCTTGCCAAACTGTCGTCGACCGCCGAAGAGTGTCCCGGACGCGCCTGCCGCTATTGGCGTCGTTGCTTTTTGCAGAAGGCGCGTGCCCGCGCCGCCGCCGCGCATGTGGTCATCGCCAACCACGCGCTGGTTTTTGCCGAGTCGCAGGCCCCCGGTACCGCTTTGCCACCCCATGCCCAAATCGTATTCGACGAAGCGCACAACTTGGAAGAGGCGGCGACACGCCATCTTTCCACAGAGTTGACCCAAGCGCGCCTCAACCAGTTGTTGCGACGTTTGAGCCGTGGTCGCGGCAACCGTGCGGGCGGCGTGTTGGAGGTGTTGCGCAATCACCTTCAAAAGGGCGCGATAACGACCAACGAAGCATCGACCAAAGCGTTGCGGCGACAGATCCGCCAGATTCGCAGCGCTCTGGAAGAGGTGCAGAATAGCGCCCGCATCTTGTTCGAGGAGCTGCACGGCCTCATCCAACCGGGTCATGACCCGGTGCGTTTCCGCTGTGTGCCGTCCTCCGCCGCGGTGTCTGTGGAAGCCGACGACCTGTTTGCCGATGACGAGGGTGACGATGTGGCGACGATGTGCGCAGATGGGATGCCGTTTTCCGGTGCGTTCACGCGCGAGGTGTGCCGCGACAAACAGTTCGCAGCGTGCCAGGGCGGTTGGGATGAGGCCGAGGTTCAGCGTTGTCGGCTGGCTGTTAAACATGCGGTTGCGGAAGCCTCTGGCCTGTTGCTGGAGTTGGGCGAGGCGCTGCGCCAGACCACGGAGGGCGAACTCGCGCTGTATGATGATCAGGCGGCGAATGTCGAGGGTGCGGCAGCGGCGTTGCGCGCCTTCGCGTTGGATATGGATTTCATTCTGGCCGCCACCGATACGGAACATGTCTTTTGGGCAGAGCCGCCGAGCCGCAGTGCCGGGACTGCCAATCTTTACGCCGCGCCGCTGAGCATCGGTGAGGCGTTGGCCGAGTTGCTCTACCGGCAGAAGGCAACGGTGGTGTTCTGTTCAGCGACTCTGCGCGTCGGCAGTTCATTCGGCTATATCAGCCGCCGTCTGGGGATCGACCGTCTTGAGCCTGAACAACTCATGACCTGTGTGGCGGCGAGCCCGTTCGACTATCTGACGCAGTGCGCGGCTCTAGCTCCCGTCTTTTTACCCCCGCCCACCGGTTCCACCGGCGGTAGTTATTCAGAACAGCTCTGCGGCCTGATGCTGGATGTCTTCACGCGGACACGCGGTCGCGCCATGGGGCTCTTCACCAGTTACGAGATGATGAACCAAGTCGCGCGTCTGCTGGAAGAGCCGTTGCGCGCGGCGGGCATCCGACTGCTGGTACACGGCACGAACGGAACGCGCGATCAGATCACGCGGATCTTCCGCTCGGGCGGTTCTTGTGTGCTGCTCGGTACCCATTCATTCTGGGAGGGCGTGGATGTGGCGGGCGAGGCGTTGAGCTGCGTGGTGATGGCGCGCCTGCCGTTTGCCGCCGTGACAGATCCAATCGTCGAGGCGCGCTGCGAGCAGATCGAGCGGGCAGGGGGTAGCGCCTTCCGCGAGTTCTCCCTGCCACAGGCGGTTATCCGCTTCCGGCAGGGGTTTGGCCGCTTGATCCGTACACGGGCGGATAGGGGAGTGGTGATTGTCGCGGACCCGCGCGTGATGACCAAGTCCTACGGCGCGACGTTCCGCAAAAGCCTGCCCTGCCCGCTGCTGCGCGTCGGGAGCCGTGACGAGTTGCTGGCGCGCGTGGAAGCGCTCTCGAAGTCAGTTCATTAGTGCGTTAGTGCGGTATCGGTATCGAAACTTGTTACGTCCACGCAGTGGCGCGCAACGGCGAGGTAAAAAGACTGTTCTGTTTTTATTCCGCGACTCAGGTTACTCAGGTTGCTCCGTCGGATTCGTGATGGCGAAGGTCGGCGTAATCGGCTATAATACGGACCGTTACTGTGAGATCGGCGTAAGGCGCTGTAGCTTTGTCGTGCGTTGTTGCGCGGCAGAGCGAACTTCATTCAGTCAGGGGGAATACCATGGGATATTCTGAGGGTTTTCGTCGTAGTTTGCTCGGACTCTGTATCGTCGGTGCGGTGTCGGCGGCATGGTCGCAGACACTCCAGCCGGTGCCGCAGGCCGATGTGGAACGACTGGCCGAGCGGATTCAAGCATGGGATGCCGCGCGGCCGGCTCGCCCGCGACGCGTGCTGGTCTTTTGGCGGTGCGAGGGGTTTGTTCACGGCAAAGCGCTGGAGTACGGCAATGAGACGCTCAAACTCGCCACCAAGGCGTTTGCAGCGGACCTGTCGAACGATTACGCGGTCTTCGCGCCCGAAAATCTGGCGAAGTATGATGCGGTCGTTCTTAACAACACCACGGCGCTCGATACCCGTGCGAATCCCTTTATCGAACCCGCTCTGATCGACTACGTGCGGTCCGGCAAGGGCCTGGCCGTGATCCATGCGGGGGCCGACAACTTCTACAAGGCCGAGCGGGCGGCCGAGATGGTCGGCGGCCGTTTCTGGGGGCATCCGTGGGGTAGCGGCGGGACCTGGGCGTTTAAGCTGGATGAGCCGGGGCACCCCGTGAACCGTGCGTTCGGCGGCAAGGGAATCTCATTCGGCGACGAGATTTACCAGCAGCAGTCGCCCTTCTATAATCGCGCGAAGTTGCGTGTGTTGGTTTCGCTCGACATGTCGGACGCCGCGACCGCCGCAGCGAACGGCCAGCGCCGCGAGGATAAGGATTACGCTGTCTCTTGGATCCGCCCCTATGGCAAAGGGCGCGTTTTCTATACGTCGTTCGGCCATGATCAGCGCGCCTTTCTCGATAAGGCGGTGGTCACGCATATTCTGGACGGTATCCAGTACGCGATCGGCGATCTCAAAGCGGATGACGCGCCGGCAGGGCTTTCCGACGCTGACCTCGCCCGTGTGCGTGCCGCCTCCGAAGCGAACGTGAACGAGGTCTTTGCGTTTCTCCAGGACATCGCGGCACACACATTCCACGCGCGCACGGAAGCAGCCAATCGCGCCAAATTGGAGGCGCTGCTCAAGGACGCGGCGACCTCGGTGTACGGCAAGCGTGCGATTCTGCGCGTGATGCTGAACGTGGGTGCGCCTGGGGATTTGGAGCCGGTTGCGGCCTGTCTGACGCCGCCGGAAACCCGCGACTGGGCTGCGGCGCTGTTGGCAGGCACGCCCGGTAAAGCGGCTGCCCGGTGCTTGACACGGACGTTGCAGAGTCCCGATCCTGCCCTGCGTGTGACCGTGCTGAACGCATTGGCGATCCGCGGCGATGCCGTAGCCGTCGCTCCCGCCACGGCGGACCGCGATTCCGCTGTGGCCGCCGCTGCGTTCGCCGCGTTGGGGCGCATCGGCGACGCAGATGCGCTGAAGGCACTGGCGAAACCTGCCGCAGCCGCGCACGAACCGGCCCGGCTCAGGGCGCTCGCGGCCTGCATCGGCACATTGAGCGATCAAGGGCAGGCGCGCGCAACGGTGCGTGCGGCCAAGCCGATCTTTACCGAGACGTCGCATCCTGCGGCGGTGCGTGCGGCCGCAGCGCGCGCGCTGTTGTTGGCCGACAGCCGCTTCTTCGAGTTCGGCATCAAAGACGCGTCGCCGCTGGTGCGCCAGACGGTCATCCGCGCGGCGGACGACGTGCCGGTCGATGTTCTGGCGGGTGCGCTCAAGACGGCCGCGCCGTCCGAGCAGGTCATGCTGGCGGCGAAACTTGCGTCGCGCGGCGATGCGTCGGCGGCGGATGCCGTGGCCGCGCTGCTCACCAGCGATCAGGAGGCGGTGACGGTGGCGGCGCTGCAGGCGTTGACGCAACTGGGTGCGGGACGTCATGTACCGGCAATTGCGGCGCTGATAGAGCGCGAAGGGGCGGTCGGACGCAGTGCGGTTGAGACGTTGCAGGACATGCGGGCCAAGGATGCGGGGGCCGCGTTGTTTGCGCTCGCCGAGCGTGAGCCGGACCGCCAGATCAAGCTACTGCCGGTGTTGGGTGAGCGGATGGAATCGGCGTTGTTGCCGCGCTTCGCTCCGTTTGTCTCTTCTGACCGCGCCGATGTGCGGCGTGAGGCGTGGAAGGCGCTGGGCAAGGCGGCGGATGAACGGAGCTGCGATACGTTGCTGACGTGGCTGCCGCAGATCCGCGCGGATGAGATCAATCAGGCGGAGGCCGCAGTGCGGGCCGCTGCCAAAAACCTTGAGCCTGCCGCGCGCGCTTCGGCTTTTGTCACGGCGTGGGGTAAGTCGGGGCCGGCCGCTAAACGCGCGCTCGCCGCGCTGATGACCAGCTACAGTGATCCTGCATTTCTGGCACCGCTTACCGGTGCGTTGAACGATTCCGATAAGTCGGTGCGCGAGACGGCGTCGCGCCAACTGGGCGAGTGGCCGTCGATGGCACCGTTTGCTGCCTTAAAGACGGTAGTCACGACGCCGGGTGACGCGGCCCTCAGGCAGGTCGCGCTACGCTCGGCGCTCAAGCTGGCCGCTACACAAGGCGGGGGGGAGGCGCGCAACCGCTTTATCGAATTGTTCAAAGCGGCACCGGATGACAAGGGGCGACAGAGCGTGGCGGATGCGGTGTTCCGGCGCGACGGCATTGACCTGTTCCCGCTGTTGCGCGGGCTGTTTGACGATGCGGCGTGCGGCGGTGCCGCCAAGGCCTTGTACTGTCGGTTTTACGACGAGAAGCTGAAGCAGCAGGCCACGCAGCCGTTGCGCGAGATCACGCCCGAAAAATGGAAGGCAAATGCGTCGCACGGTGGCCGTGATGCGCCGCGCGCGTTTGACCGCAAGCCTGAGACGCGTTGGACGACCGGGCGCACCTCGGAGAAGGGCATGTGGTTTACGCTGGATCTGGGCGAAAATGTCTATGTCTCGGAGGTCGTGCTCGACACTGAGCGTTCCGCCAACGACACGCCGAATGGCTATGAGGTCTTTGCTTCGACCGACGGCAAGGCGTGGACCGGCCCCGTGGCGAAAGGCGACGGCAATCACACCAAGAAGACGGTGATCCCGCTCTCCGTGCAGACGCGGCATCTGAAATTCGTGACGACCGGCAGCCGTGGCGGGCTGTATTGGTCGATTCACGAGATCACGGTCAAGGCAGGGCTCGACCAGAAAAAAGTGGAAGAGATCCGCGCCGTTGCGGAGTCGATTCGGTAAATGAGAGCCCTAACGTTCAACCCTTTTGTACGAGAGACAACCATGAACCTTTCACGCAGAACTTTTCTCCGCGGCTCGGCCGCGACCGCTTCAGCCGCGCTATTCAACATTGTTCCCGCGCGTGTGCTCGGCCAGAACGCGCCCAGTAACCGCATTGCTATGGCGATGATCGGTGTCGGTGGCATGGGGCGCGGCAACATGGGCTCTTTCCTCGGCATTGAGGATGTGTCCGTGCGTATCGTGTGTGACGTCAACACCAAGAAGATGGAGGACGCCAAGCGTCATGTCGACGGGCATTACAAAAATGCGGACTGTCTGATGATTAAAGACTTCCGTGACGTATGCACGCGCGATGACATCGACGCTGTGATGATCGCCACGCCTGACCATTGGCATGCGATCATCGGGATTTTTGCGGCGCGCCACGGCAAGGACATCTACGGCGAAAAGCCGTTCGCGCACAATCTGCTGGAAGGGCGCGCGCTGGTCAATGCCGTCCGTCAGCACGGACGAATCTGGCAGACCGGAAGTTGGCAGCGCTCGTCCGGCGAGATGCGCCGAGCGGTCGAGTTGGTGCGCAACGGCCGTATCGGCCGGATCAGCCGCATGGAGGTGGGGCTGCCCTCGGGCGGACGCGGCCGTCCGGCTGACCCTTCTGCGCAGGTACCGCCGGAACTTGACTGGGATTTCTGGCTGGGGCCGGCGCCGTTCCGCCCGTTTCAGGGTGTTTGTGACTTTGATTGGCGCTGGGTGCTAGAGTGGGGCGGCGGGCAGTTGATGGACTGGGTCGGGCACCATGCCGATATCGCGCAGTGGGGAATCGACCGCGACACATCCGGTCCGATCTCGTTTGAAGGATATGCGCCGTTTGAGCCGGACGGCATCTATGACTCGCCCAAGACTTACCGCTTCACGTGCCGGTATACCGACGGTATCGAGATGACGGTGGCCGATAGTTCGCAAGTTAGGGGCGGTACCACCTGGTACGGCGAGAACGGGGCGTGGATCTGGGTGGACCGCGGCCGTTACGAGGCTTCGTCGCCGGTGATCCGTGACAGCAAGATTGAGGCGGGCGAGTTGCGCTTGCGCAGTCCTGGACATCAGCGTGATTTCATCGCCTGCGTGAAAAACCGTGACACGACGCTGACGCCGGCCGAGGTCGCGCACCGTTCGGCCAGTATCGGACAGCTCGGCCAGATCGCGATGCTGACCGGGCGCAAGATCACGTGGAATCCCGAGGCCGAGCAGATTATCAACGATCCGGCTGCGGCGGCCTTGCTGGGACGCACACCGCGCAGTCCTTGGACGTTGGGCTAAGGCGGACCGGGATTTAGTCAAAAAGACGGCCGGGATTGAGCCGTCCGGCCGGATCGAAGGTGGCCTTGAGGCGGCGCATGCCCGCAAGGCCCTCCGGTCCGGCCATGACTGCGAGCAACTCTTTTTTGAGGCGTCCGATGCCGTGTTCGCCCGCGACACTGCCGCCCCAACCGACCACTCGCTCCGCCCAAGAGCGGACAAGCCGCTTGCCTATTGCGTACTCGGTCATGTCACGTGGCAGGATGTTGACGTGGAGATGGTTGTCGCCGATGTGGCCGAAAATCACATGCTCAAGTTTTGCGGCTGCAAGGTCACGGCGGTAAAGGCGCATGACCTCCGGCAGGATGTCGTCGGGCACGGAGAAGTCGGTGCCGAGCTTGGTGAGGTCGGGCAGTCGGCGTTTACGCTCGGCGATCATTGCGTTGACCTGTTCAGGAACCGCATGCCGGAAGAGTTTGAGCTTATCGAGCGACGGCGCATCTGCGGCGAGCCATGTGTTGCGCGGATCGCCATGACAGGCGAGGAGGATGTCGCTGGTCAGCGCGGCGGGCGATGCCGCGTCGGAGGCCAGCGCCCACTCCAGATAGAGGGCGACGTTCCATCCAGGCTTTGGGGGCGGCAGCGGCAGACCGGCGTGTGCGGTGCCGGTGCGGACGAACCGCAGCGAATCCGCGTCGAAGTACTCAATGGCCGTGAGCGTGTGGGGCAGGGCGGCGGAGGCGGCGGATCGGATCGCTTGAACGCACGCCAGCGCATGCGCTTCAGCGGCAAAAAAGCACAGGATGCCAAGCGTCTGAAACGGTTTGGCATGCAGGCGCAACTCTATTTCCGCAAGAATGCCGAGTGTGCCCTCGCTGCCGATAAACAAGTCGAGCAGGTCCATGTCAGGCTTGACCCAATATCCGGCCGAGTTTTTAACGGTCGGCACGGGGATGTACGGAAGCTCACCAGAAATCAGCCGCCCGTCATCGGTGGTGAGGAAAAAGCGGTTGCCGTCCGCCTTGTCATGGCCACGGCGTAGGGTGAGCGTATCGCCGTCGGCCAACACCACGGTGAGCGCCTCGATGTGGGCGCGTGTCGGGCCATAAGCAAAGGAGCAGGCACCCGATGCATTGCAGGCCACCATGCCGCCGATGCTGGCGGTTGTTTCCGTGGGGTCGGGGGTGAACAGGTGGGCGGGGAAAGCATTCGCGAGGTGTCGGCGCAGGGCGACCAAAGAGACCCCGGGCTGGACACGCACGGTCGGAGACGCGGCGGTACCGGTATCGGTGCCGGGACCGAGGATGGCATCCATGCGCGAGAGGTTGATGATCAGGCCACCCTCCGGCACCGCGCCGGCGGCGATACCCGTCCGGGAGCCCTGAACCGTCAGCGGCAGACCGCAGGAGAGCGTCTGTTTGAGTGCGGCGGTCAGTTCATGCACACTCTTCGGAAAGGCGATGGCTATGGCGGAACCGTTTTTCCGCGATTCGTCGCGCAGATAATCCGGCGGGACAGGCGTCGTGAAGCAATCGGGCGGCATCTCGCAGGGTCCTTCGTTTACGTCGAACGCGGCGCACCCGCGCCCGGCTACATCCGCGCGGTCAAACGGCGTTGCAAGGCTATGATCGCACTGCCGGCCGCTGTGAACACTTCGCCGACCTGCGTTGTTTTGCGCGTGTTTTCAAGATGCGTGATCACATAGGCGGCATTGGGATTTTCGGTCAGCCCCAAGCCGACGCAGGCCGCTTCGACGCGCTGCCAGTTGACCGAGGTCAGTTCACGGATCAAAGCTTGCAAGGCCTCTTCGGTGCCGATCCGCCCCAACGCATAGTAGGCGCGTCGGCTTTTGCCAAGTCTACTGATGAGGGGTTTGACGCTGGCGGCTCCGATTTTGACCAGAATATCCGTCAGCACATCGGCTGCCCTGTTCTCTTTGGGTTCGGCAAAAGAATTTTCAAGGCCTTCGATGACAATCGGCACGGCCTGAGAACCAAAGGCCAATATGGCTTTGGCTAGGGCTGTGTCACCCTCGCGAACGCGCCTTACAAGATCGCTCAGCGATGCTTGCGTGTCCTGCCGGAAAGTAAGATTGACGGTCTGACGTCCAGCGGGATCGGGCGGAATGGGCGCGGCGCTCGGCACGGTGATCAGCACGTTGCACTTGCGGCACGGGATTTTTTTGCCGGCTGCACGTTCGGTGACGACCAGCTTGCAGGAGCAGTTCGGGCAGAAAAACGTAATGTCGCCGTTGCTCAGGGTAACGGGGACGGTGGTGCTGCCAAAGTTAGTCGGCGGCTTCTCCACAGGAATTGCCGCCGGTGGCGGTTGGGGCGGTTGAAAGGCGGCGGTCAGCGGGGGCAGCGGTGCCATCTGCGCGGGTTGCTGCGGCTCCAGGGGGAGAGGTACAGCAGAAGGACTCTGCTCTTTCGCCTCAGGCGGTGGCGTCGGTGCCTCGGGCAACTTGATGTGTCCTTTGCAGATGGGACAAGCAATCTTACGCCCGAGTAGATTTTCGGCCACTCCGAGTCGCTGTTGACAGTGTGGACAATTGAACTTTGCCGTACGCATAAGGGTTACCGCTTGCTGTTACGCGTTGCGTGGGCACAGGCGCAAGCCTCACGGCAACGATCGGTGATCGTATCCCAGTTACCTTGCGCCATATCCTCTTTTTTGGCGATCCAAGTCCCGCCGACGGCGGCGACCGTGTCGAGCGCAAGATAGCCGTTTAAATTCGCTGGAGAAATGCCGCCTGTCGGCATGAAGCGGACTCCGGTATGCCGGTACGGCGCGGAGAGCGCGGCAAGGAGCTTGGTGCCGCCCAATGCTTCGGCCGGGAAAAACTTCAACAAGCGGAGACCGCATTCAAGCGCGGCTTCAATGTCGGTTGGTGTCGCAATGCCCGGCACGAAAGGCAGGTTCAGTCCACGCGCGGCTTGAACGACGTGCGGATTGAAGCCGGGAGCGACCGCAAATTGCGCACCGGCATCGACAGCGGTCTGCACTGTTTCAGGCGTGAGCACAGTGCCGGCCCCGACGATCAGATCCGGACGTTCACGCGAAAGGATACGTATGACTTCGGCTGCGGCCTGAGTCCGAAAGGTGATTTCTACCACGGGCAAGCCGCCGGCAAGCAGAGCGTCTGCAAGCGGCAGGGCGTGGTCGACGGCGTCGATGGCGACGACAGGCACAACACCAAGTTCTGCAATGTGGTTCAACACGTCACTCATATAAACTCCATGCAGTTCAGTTCCGCATTTTGGCGGTATAACGTCAGAATGTCAATCGTAATCGGTTGGCGACAGGGGCGCGCGATTACGCTAACATGACTTGCCCGCCGGTGACGGGGATCGCCTGTCCGGTTTCATAGGCCTGCTCCATCAGATAATAGAGTGCCTTCATCACATCCGGCGTGGTGCAGCCGCGACGCATCGGCACCTTTGACTCATAGAAACGCTTGACGTCGGCGAAGGTTTTCGCGCCGGGCACTTTACCGCTGTCGAGGTACTGCCTGAAGAGTCCTTTTTCGGGGTCGGACCAGAGCGGACCGTCATAAAAGTTGCCGGGGCAGATCGAGTTGACCTTGATGCCGTCCTCGACCAGTTCCAGTGCGAAGCTTTGCGTGAGTCCGATACCGCCGAACTTGGAACCGGCGTAGGCCCCGTTTTTGTTGGAGCCGACCAGACCGGACTTGCTGTTGATCTGAATGATGTCGAACCATGCCTGCGGCGCGGCACGATGCTGGAGCGCCATGATCGGAGCCACGTTTTGAACGCAGAGGAAGTACCCCTTGTAGTTCACGTTGGTGACGAAATCGAAATCTTTGACGGGAATCTCTTTGACGCTGCCCGCACGCAATACGCCCGCATTGGCGACGAAAAGGTCGATTCCGCCGAACGTTGCCACGACGCATTCCAGCGCCGCCGCGATCGAGTCGGGGTCCGTCACGTTCACAGCCACACCGATGGCGGCATCACGGCCGCACGCCGCATTGATCTTTGCGGCTGCCGTCTGGACGCCTTCGGCATTGATGTCGGCCAGTGCCACCCAGGCACCCTGTTCGGAGAGATCGGTCGCGATTTCCAGTCCGAAGCCCTGTGCGGCGCCGGTGACCACCGCGATCTCGCCTGAGGCGCGGCCTGCGACGGTGGCGGACACAGCCGCATAGGTGCCGAGCGATTCGATTGTGACACGTCGTGCGTCGGCCGGAAGGTGGTCGCGCAACACGGCCAGCACGTCATCGCAGTCGGATGGGATCGAAACGACGGGCTCCGTGCCGTCGGGTTCGACACGTTCGAGGCGGGGCAGGTCGCGGCCTTGGGCCATGAATCCGCGCAGGGCGGGCAAAACTTTCGTTGTCATGATTGTGCGTGCTCCTTTTGTCGCGGGGTTTCAATCGGCGTACTTGTTACAGCGCGTTATCGGTCGGCGCGGGTGGTGCCGTGAGCCGTTCCTTGCGGTTTTGCAGCACGGTTTGAAGCTGGGCCTTGGTGATGCCGAAGTCCATGCGCACCGCACTGCCTTCACAGGTGATGCCGATCTGCGAGGCCAGTCCCGCCGCTTCCGGCTCTTCGGCAGCGCGCAACATGGCGAGGGCACGGAGGCCCATCAACGCCTGATACACCTGTTGCGCCGTCTGTTCATCCGTCGCGGTGACCGCGAGCGCGGTCTTGAGGGTCTCAGCGTTCGGCGTTCCGATCCGCAAGCTGAGCGACTTGGCCTGACGTAAGGCCTGGGCGGTGGGCTGTGTACCCACGATATCCGCCAAGTCCGAAGCGTGAAGGGTCAGCACGTCGCCGGGCGAAGGCGTGAATGCCGCGCGCAAGGGCGTGTTGGCGGGAAGGCTGGGGCGGCGCGCGGCCAGCACATCAAGCGCTTTCACCAGCGGACCGGCTTGATCGGAAAAGAGCGCGAGCCCCGGCTTGGCAAATGCTGCGTGTTTCGTTTTTTTGTCGGCCTTATCGTGCCAACGCTGGATCACAGTGCCGTGATAGTTGGAAGTGGAATAGTCATCGGCTCCCGCAAGGATGGTCGTTAGGCGCTGCGCGTCAAGTCGGCCATAGATATAGGCGACGCCGCCTTTTGATGCATCGCCGTCGCCTGCGATCACGATATGGTCGATATCCTTTTTCAGGTTCACGCCGAACATCGCTTCGATAGCCGCGAGTTTGCGCTCAGCCTCCTGACGCTTGTCGGCGTCGATCTGATCGCGCACAAAAGAGAACAGCGGCGAGGCCTGCACCGCTTTCAGATCCAGCATCAGTACCCAGTGGGTCTGGGCGGAGAAATCACGCGCTTCGATAGCGTGGAGTCGGCAGGCGCACGCCAACATCAGCGCGGCCGTGAATGCGAAAGCAGGTTTCATAGTCATGGGGAGTTCCTTTCAGAAATCAACGGTGAACCGCACTTACGGTTTCAGCGGCTTGATCTCCACTTTGCGGAAATCGACCGGGTGGCTTTCGGACTGAAGCGAGATACTGCCGCCCTCGATCAGCACATTACCGCCGTTCGCTTCAATCAAACGTTTGGCATCGCCGTCTTTCGGATCGTACTGCGGCTTGTCATATTGGAGGACCGTCACGCCGTCGATGCGGTGGATGATGGTCTGGCTACCGCGCGCTTCGACCTCCACGGTGACCCACTGATCGCCGTGATAGGTCTTCGATGTCGAGCTGAGTCCGTGAGGCGTGTAGAGTGCGCCGTCCCGCTCGACATTCGTGCCCGGTGTGCAGAGGTTGGCGGTTGTCCGGTTGCCGGAGCCGAGACCGCCGAGGAATTGGACCTCAATCGAAACCGGGAAATCCTGATCTTTGCGCATCGACTCCGGCGACTGGCCGTGGACCATCACGCCGCTGTTGCGCTTGGCCCAGCCAGGACCGTCGGGCAGTTGCTCGCCGACAAAGCGGTATTCGATGCGCAGGATGTAGTTGGTGAACGGGGTTTTGTAGAAAAGGTGTCCGAAGCGGTTTTTGAACGCACCGCCATATTCGTCGTAACGCACCTTGATCAGGCCGTCCTCGACACGGAACGTATTAGCGAAATTTTCGCCTGCGGGGTAACCCTTGATTTTGGGTATCCAGCCATCCAGGTCCTTGCCGTTGAATAGCGGGGTCCATCCGTCGTTGGCCGATGCGCAACAGGCTGCGGCGAGAATCAAAGCGGCCAAACTTTTTGCGGTCAATGTCATGTCGGGTCTCCTGAAAAGTTGAAAAACACACGTGTGAGACGATCAGGCCACGTAGCCTCAAGGTTGGGAACAGTGTTACATAAGCGCGCGTCGAAGGCAATGAGTAATCGGTTAGACAAGTGACAGGGGACTCGCGAAGATCATGCGTTTCTGGTGAAAAGGGGGCGTTCTTTAGACATGATTTCCCGCTGCGCGGGCGCATGAAGGTTGTGCCGTTCGCGGCGCGGCGGAAAATTTGGAGTGCGGTGACAAGAGCCGCGCTGTGCGCGGGTCGCGGCACCGCTTTCTCTCCGCGCTGTGCGCGGAAAAACACTGCTCAAAAAACGGCGTCGCGCGGAATACCGCCTGCCGCCGCAAATCTTTCGCCTGACTTGTGAGTGCCGAAATGAGAGTTGAGCGTTGAAAGTCTTTTAACGCGGAGACGCGGAGGCGCAGAGATTTTTTTACGGGGTGGCGGCGTGACCGCCGCCAGGGAGGGACGAGCGTCTGCTCGTCCGCGGGCAAGCAGACGCTCGCCCCTCCCGGCGCTCCGCAATAAACCCTGAAACCATCCTTCCGCGCAGTGGAAGGCGGCTCGTGGGGACACTCGCCCTCCAATCTTCGCGTCTTCGCGACTTCGCGTGAAACAGCAGAGCTGTGCCTTTCCGTGTGTTCAGTGTATTCCGTGGTTAAACAAACCCGGGCCATGCCCCTCAAAAAACCTTCGTGCCCTTTGTGCCTTCGTGTGATAAAAAACCAAGCACCACCCCTGTCACTGACCGATTACGTTGACCCGCGACGTTCGACCCGCGACTTGCTACTCCTAAATCACGAATCACAAATCACAAATTTCCAAAGCCTTTTCGCATCATCCGGTAAGGATATCTTTCTGCGCCTGCTTGGCGCGTAACCCGCGTGTGACGGTAATCGGTTGGCCGGTGAAGGGGTCGATCCCAGTGTAGTACATCGCGGTCGACCACGTGGACGGGGTCGGCGTAAAGATCTGGACTTGCTCGGGCGCAAGGCGCAGGTGCCGTGTGGCGAACTGTTTGAGCGCGAGCATCTCGGCATCGCCGCAACCGGGGTGCGCCGCGATAAAGTAGTAGGTCAGAAATTGCTTGAGGTGATGACGCTCATTCGCCGCACGGAACAGCTTCACGAAATCCAACAGTGACTCTTGGCCGGGCTTGCCCATTGCGCGCAGGACGCGGGGATCGGCGTGCTCGGGCGCGAGTTTGAGTTGGCCTGAAACGTGGTGCGCGACCAGTTCGTCGATGTAAGCCGCGCCGTGATTCGGATCGGCTGCGATCAGGTCGGGGCGAATGCCGGACGCCACAAACACTTTACGTACGCCAGGCAGGCGGCGCAGGCGTCTGAGCAGGGAAATCTGTGCGCTGTGGTCGGGCTTGAGTGCCGGACAGCAGGTCGGGAAGAGGCAACGCTTGGATGCGCAGGCACCTTGTTTGGTTTTGCGCTCGCACTCAAAGCCGTACATGTTGGCAGTGGGGCCGCCCACGTCTTGGATGATGCCGGTGAAGGCGGGGTGGCGCGTCAGGCGGCGCGCTTCTTCCACGATCGAGTCTTCGGAACGGCTGACGACCTGTCGGCCCTGATGGATGGCAATCGCACAGAAGTTGCACTCACCATAACAGCCACGGTGCGTCGCCAGCGAGAAGCGGATGGTGTCCAGCGCACGGACTTTGCCTTTGGCCGCGTGGATGGGATGCACGTCGAGCGTGAAGGGCAACGCATGCACGGCATCCAGTTCGGCAGTCGAGAGCGGCGTATCCGGCGGCATGTGCACCAGACAGCGTGTGTCGATCTGCTGCAAGAGGGGGCGCGCGGTATGCGGATCCTGATTGGCGGCAAAGAGACGAAACATCTCAAGAAAGGCCGCGCGGCCTGCCGGTGTGGCTGCGGCCACCGAGGCGTAGTCGGGCAGATGCAACGCATCGGCCGGCAGTGTGTCGGAGTTTGCAGGCTGCGCGTAGCAGATGCTGCGCAGACGGCGCCAATCGTGTCCGTCGCGCAGCGCGTGCGCCAGCAGGGTCATGGTGCGCTCGCCCATGCCGTAGACCAAGATGTCGGCCTTGGCGTCGAAGAGCACGGGGCGGCGCACGGAGTCGGACCAGTAATCGTAGTGCGCGATGCGCCGCAGGCTGGCCTCGATGCCACCGATAACGATGGGGCGGCAGGGCTTGAATGCGCGTCGGATCAGATTGCAATAGGCAATGACCGCGCGGTCAGGACGCGCGTTGTTGACGCCACCGGGCGTGAAGTCGTCTCGTCGCCGCTTCTTGCCAGTCGCCGTGTAGTTGGCGACCATCGAGTCGACACAACCGCCGGAAACTCCCCAGAAGAGGCGCGGCTCGCCGAGACGGCGGATGTCATCGAGACTCGTGGTGCCGGGCTGGGCAATGACGGCGGTGCGAAAGCCAGCAGCCAGTAGCGTTCGCCCGATGACGGCAATCCCGCAGAAGGGCGAGTCGATGTAGGCGTCACCTGACACCAAGATAACATCCAGCGCATCCCAACCCAGTCGCTCGATTTCGGCGGTTGTGCAGGGCAGAAACATGGGCGTGTTACGCTGTGCGTTACTCGTGTACCTCGACCGACAGGCGCAGGTAGGTTTCGACCCGCTCGCCGGGAGCGATCATGCGGAGCGTTCCGCGTTCCGCGTTCTGCGCCTGGCCTTCCGGGAAGCAGTTGGCCGGTTCGAGTCCCACCACATATTCCCCTTGTCCCATCATCTTCCATTGAATCAGGTAGGGGAGTTCCGCGACGCGGTACGTCACGCAAAATGTCAGCCCGAGGTTTTCATTCACGAGCCGGGCCGACGCGAGGCCCTGACGGTTTTTGGGCAGGGTGTGGTAGTAGACCTGCTCGGCGAAACCGGGAATCGGGGCGGTGATCTCGGCCCATTCGGCGAGACCAGACGCGGCGTGGTCATTTTGTGGGACGACCTTATGGCGGGGCATTTCGAGCCGCGCGCCGTCATCGACCAGCGGCCAGCCCAGATTCATGTGGTAGAGCAGCATCAGCGGAACTTCAGCGTAGCCGCGATTCTCGATGGTGTCGCACACGGTAATCGCACTCTCGCCGAGGGTCGCCGTGATGCGGCGCGTCAGCACGAGATTTTCAAAAAAGACCTTGCTCTGGCGGACACGGCCGCTGATGCTGAGCGTGTAGCGTCCGTCCTCTGTCCATGACGCGTCGGTATTGACCGCTTCCGCCGGCAGATGACTGAGGCGGCCGTGCAAGCCGTGATCGTCGCCGCCGGAGGCGTTCGGTCCGCCCACGTTGCTAAGGCCGCAGCCGGTGAGCAGTCCGCCCGGCCATGTGCGCAGCCATTCGATTCCGGTGCGGTCATAGAAGGCCGGACCGACCTCGCCGTTACGCGACAACCAAGCCAGCGGGATGTCGCAAAACGTTGCCGCGCCGATGTCCATGCCGCGATCGGGATACACGGTAAAGATCAACCCGCTGCCGGTGTTGACCTCCAGAATACGCATGCCGCGTCCTTTGCCGTCGTCCGAAACCAAGCGGCGGATCGACGCGAGCTGTTCCATGGTGCCCAAGCGCGGCGCGAGATATGAAGCATTGAGGTTTTTCATGGTGATAGCTTAGACCGGCATGCGTTACAACGCAACTGTTTTCCTGCTCTAACTTTAAGGAAGCCGGAGCCTGATGGGGCCGAGCAGGCCGGAGGGTTCTTGCGCGGTCGGCTTGCGGTAACGGGTCGGGATGGTTTGGTAGTGGTTATTGAGGGTGTTGTAGACAGTGATAGCCAACTGGTTGTCGCCGGCTTTCACGCGACCGGTGAGGTCCACCCGCCACGGCGGACAGACCAGCACGCGTACGGGTTCGCCGTTGACGGTGACTTCGCAGGTGGCGCCGACGCCGCCGAGATCAAGCACGACGGGGCCTTTTGTATCACTCTGCGTGAGCGTTACCTGCCGCGCATAGACCGCGCCGCCGGAATAGCAGCTCAGCGCATCGACGCGCGCCCAGTCGCCGGCCGCCATTTTTCCGGTGCCGCATGTCAACCGCACCGGTTCGGGGAAGGCCGCGCCGCCGGTGTGGCCGGGCGCGTGCTTGACGG
>DAOTMQ010000034.1:0-21175 GCA_035450385.1 Kiritimatiellia bacterium
CTCGTGGCATGGGCGTCCCGCCCATGAAACACGGGCAAGATGCCCGTGCCACACACCTGCAAACAAGGGGTTTTGCACGAGACCAGGCGTGATCAGACAGACGTGGCATGGGCGTCCCGCCCATGAAACACAGGCAAGATGCCCGTGCCACACACCTGCAAACAAGGGGTTTTGCAAGAGACGAGGCGTGATCAGACAGACGCGGGGAGGCGGAGGGGAGGGAGAGAGATGGGGAAGCACAAGAGGAATCTTGAGTCGCGCATTTTCAGGGCGGGTATCTTCGTCCTGATCGCGCACATCTTGTTCAAGCTGGCGGGGTTGATCCAGGCGAAGGTCATGGGACACTACCTGCCGCAGACGACGTTTGATGTCGTCTACGCTTTCGCTTTTGAAAACTGCATCTTCATGCTGTTCTTGATCGGTGAAGAAGTGCTGGGGCCGGCGTTCCTGCCGGTCTTCATGCGCGAGCTAGACATCGAGTCAGAAAAAAGCGCCTGGTCGTTCGCCAACACCGTCCTGACCTTGCAGTTCATCCTGCTCGTCATTGTGGCGTGTGTATTGTGTCTCGCGCCGTCACTAGCCGTCAACGTGCTGACGCATTGGCGGCCGGACTCCGCGCCGGAGAAATACGCGCTAGCGACGCAAAGCGTGCGAACGCTGGCGCCGGCTGTGATCGGTTTGTCGCTAGGCTCGACGACCTACGTGCTGCTCAACAGCTACAAGCGCTTCTTTCTGGCGGCTTTCGGTGATGCCGTGTGGAAATTTGCTGTGGTGTTTTTCTTGGTCGTCGGTGCCGTTTTCTCGTACGACAGTGCGCAGGTGCTGATGTGGGGACTCGTCGCAGGGTCGCTGTGCAAGGTCGGTACGCACCTCTTTGGTCTGCGTGATAAACTGAACCGATTCCGCCCAGAGTTTGCGTTCTCGCATCCAGCCTTCAAACGTTTTTGCTGGCTGGCATTGCCGCTGCTAGCGGGGATTCTTATGGCCAAGGTCCGCGACGAGGTGAATAACGTTTACCTGTTGAGCGCTCTGGATCAATCCGGACTGATGCAAGCCAACTCGATGGGACGCAAGCTACAGAGCACGTTGCTCTTTCTAGTGCCTTATACGCTGTCGATTGCGGCCTTTCCCTTCTTCTGCGAGCTGGTCGACAGAAATGACCACCAAAAGCTCGGCGAATTGATCACCCGCTTCGGACGCATGCTGCTCTCGGTGTTTGCGCCCTTCTCCCTGTTTGTCGCGGTGGCCGCCGTGCCCTTTACCTCGTTGATTTTCAAGGGTGGGCACTTCGACGCGGTGGCGGTACAGCGGACGGCGGTCTCGCTCGCTTGCTACACCCTTGTGCTCCCTGCTGCCGCGATCGAAGCATTGGTGATGCAGGCTTTTTTTGCCAACCGCCGCATGCTGGCGGTCACGCTCATCGGCATCCTTTTCTCCTCGTTCAGCATCCTGGTTAGTTGGGTGGGGCTCAAGGTGAGCGGCGGACACGACTTGCTGCTGCTCGCATTCATCGCGGGTGGGTTCACGCTTTCACGCACATTCAAAAGCGTGGCATTGGTGGAAATGCTCAAGAAAAACGCGCCGGTTTTCCCGTTTCGCCAGACAGTGACCTTTCTGCTTCGCGTGGGGCTGGCCGCTGGTTTGGCGTCCGGGCTGAGTTGGCTGCTGCTGGAGCGGGTGCCGATGATCGCCGGCCTGCACGGGCGGACGGGCGACCTGATCAAGCTATCCGTCGCAGGGGCGGCGTTCGGTCTGGTCTATCTCATTGCCGCCTACGCACTGCGCATCAGTGAAATCCATGAACTGTTCACGTTGCTCTGGAAGGGCAGACGCCGCAGCCGACAGAGTTAACCCAAAAAGAGCAGTTGAACCTTCAACTCTCGTTGGTTTCTGGTTTCAAGGTTTCATCCAAGTCGGGATCGGGTTCGCTATCGGGATCGATTGTTTAACCACGGAACACACAGAACACACGGAAAGGCATGGCTCTGTTTCCGTGTATTTAGTGTGTTCCGTGGTTTCAATCAGAAATTGCGTTTTACACCAGATGGGTGTGGCGCCGATCTCAACGAAAGCCAATGTTTAAAGGCCTTTGCTCAAAATCCGCACACCCAATTGCTCTTTTTAGGCTTAACGAGGAGTGTCGCAATTCCAGCAGGTGTGCAGTGCAGCATCGACGGTTTCGCCGCAGTGTGTGCAATGCCATTCGTCGCGGGTGGGGGTTTCAGGCGTCGGATTCAAAGCGTCCCGCAACGACCGCATAAAAGTCTGGACGATTTGCATGGCGTCGGCATGGTCGCGGTCATCGACCCAGACTTCCGGCGCGGCGAACTCCGCAACGCCTCCGGTGATTACAAGCCCGATAGAGTGGCCGAACTCGTTCCGGATGTCGCTCCGAATCCCTGCCAACTCCAGCAACATGCGGAGCTGATCGCATTCAGCGATGTATGGCGAAGAAAAAATTTTTATCATGGCACAGGGGATTACTCACTGTTCAACCTTTCTCGGAATTCGTGCCGTAAAGAGGTTGTGTTCCTGACTCGATTCCAGCTCCAAATCGGGCACCTTGGACAGGACGCGGCGGATACCCGTACCGATACCGCGATAGGGCAGTTCTTTGGTGGCAAAGGATGCAATGATCGGATTGCGGATGATCGACACGCCGCTGCGGATATTCTCGACGGTCAGATTGTTCGGCAACATGCCGGGGCTGATGAATTCCACACGGTCGTCGAAGATCATCATCCGCCACGGCGCGGAAATAAAGTAGTCGCGATGCAACAGCATGTTGACCACCAGTTCCTCCAGCGCGGCGATCGGAATCTCGATGTCGCCCAGCGTGTTGAATCCCTTGTTGCCCTGCACATGGCGCAGATTGCGGTTCAGGAAAGACATGGCCCCCTTGTGCAAGTCCCGGATACAGCCGTCGATGTCCTCACTATCCCGGTATAGGTCGCCTGCCGGATCGTTGCCGAAAAAGGAGACCGCCTTGATCACAAACGCGGGACGGAAACGCTGCGGTTTTCGACCAAACATCAGCAAACCGGCCAAGTTCAGCTCTTCTCCGCGGGCGAGTCCCAGATTGTTCAGCAGCCGGCCGATTGTGATGTCACCTTTCTCCAAGGCTTCATCCAGGCTTTGGCCGTGATTACGCAAAAAGAACTCGCCGAGATGAGCCATGTCCAAATCATCGATAGAGGTGCCATTGACCGGCAGCTCATCGGCGTAAACCAGGTGAGATGCTTGCAGCATCCGCAGGATCTCTTCGCGCGCTGTAATCCTACGCTTGTCTGCGCCCAACTTGACCCAGAACGCGCCGCTTTTGTCGGAATAGGGTTTCGACACGCCATCAGGAATCAGCACTACAAGCACCAAGCGATTGTCTTCGCCGACTTGATGGATCTCGGTTCTCGGGTAGATGGATGGTCGCACCTTGTCGTTGGCGGCATCGCTGATCTGTGAATTGAGTTCCCGGACATCTGCCTCGGTCAGACCGGGCACCTGCCCGTCATCGTCCACACCGAACAGGATGGCACCTCCCCCGCTATTGGAAAAGGCCACCATTTCCTCGGCCAATTTCTTGGCACCGATGGGCTCGCGCTTGAATAGCGTCCGGCTGTCTTCGCCGCATACGATGAGTTGAATAAGTTCGACTGTTTTCATTGTTCTAGGTTTCCTAAAAACCATCGGCACATGCCTTGACGGTTGCACCTCGTTTGATCTCTTCAAGCTTGGCCATAGCAGTTCCCTGCGTCACACCCTTTCATGATGTCAATATAGCGGGTCGCATTAGTGAAAGCGAGTGCAAAACCAAACGCGCGGGGCTTGCGGGCTGACCGGAATTGTACTATGCTTCCACCCAATTGCCATCGGGGTGTCGTCGTCAGACGGCTGAGAGCATACCCGTTGAACCTGATCCGGATCATACCGGCGCGAGGGAATAGGCGTAGCCTTTTTTGAGCGGACCGGATTCGGTCCGCTTTTTTTGTTGGTGGAGATAAAATGACCGAGAACGAACCTGATTATAGCTCTATGCGTCGCGTTGTGGCGTTGACGATCGCAGGCAGTGATAGCGGCGGTAACGCCGGTATTCAGGCCGACCTACGTGCCTTCCATGTGTTCGGCGTGCATGGCTGCACCGTGCTGGCCGCCTTAACCGCACAGAACCCCTTTGGCGTGCGCGGCATTTTGACGGCAGATGCCGATTTTATCGGCATGCAACTTGATGCGGTGCTGGAAGCCTATGCGGTCTCGGCACTGAAGACCGGCATGCTCGCCACGCCGGATGTGATCATGGCGGTGGCCGACCGCCTGCTGCCGCACGGCCGGATCAGCAAGGTGATGGATCCAGTGATGGTGGCGACCAGCGGTGCGCGCCTGTTGCAGGACGATGCGGTCACAACGCTCACGGAAACCCTGCTTCCCTTGGCGACGCTCATCACGCCCAATCTGCCCGAAGCGGAGGTGCTGACCGGCCATGCCATCGAAGGACATGACGCGATGGTCGATGCCGTACGCGAGCTGAGCGACACCTTGGGTGTCGCTGTGTTGCTTAAAGGTGGGCATTGCGAAGCGGAAGAGACAGCCGAAGATTTCCTGTATGACGGCGAAAGCGTTTATCGCATTACGACACCGCGTATCGTGCAGCCGATCTCGACGCATGGCACCGGCTGCTCGTTGAGCGCGGCCATCACCGCTGCGCTGGCATGCGGTAAGTCGTTGCTTGATGCGGTGGTCGACGGCAAAGCTTATGTCTACGAGTCGATCCGTACCGGTGTCTGGGTCGGCGAGGCCGCTGCGGTTTTGGGAACGCCTGCCCGCCTGCCGGTCGAGCAAGTCCGCGTTGAGAGAGTTAATAACGAATAACGAATAGTTAATAACGATAACATGACACAACTTCAAGCAGCACAGCAGGGAATTATCACGGATGCCATGCACCGCGTGGCGCAGGATGAGAAGGTGGTGCCTGAACAGGTATGCGATGCGATCGCGCGCGGTCACGCTGTGATTCCGTTGAATCCTGCCCATTCCAATGCGCGTCCGGTGGGGGTGGGGCGTCTTTTCACCACCAAAATTAACGCGAACCTGGGACGTTCAACGACCCGATCCGGCAAGAGCGACGAACTCGATAAGCTGAAGATTGCGCTGAAGGCAGGTGCGGATTTCGTGATGGATTTGAGCGTGGGCAGCGATCTGCGGACGATCCGACAGGGCATGCTGGACGCCTCGCCGGTGCCGCTCGGCACGGTGCCGGTCTATGAGACGATCTCACGCCTTGAAGGCGACGTGCCGGTGATGGACCCGGATCTGCTGTTGCAGGTGATTCGGGAGCAAGCCGAGCAGGGGGTTGATTTCATGACGCTCCACGCTGGACTGCTGCTCGGGCATGTCGATCTGGCCATGCGGCGCATCATGGGGATCGTCAGTCGCGGCGGTGCCATCATGGCCGAATGGATGAAACGCAACCAGATGGAGAATCCGCTTTATACGCGCTGGGACGAGGTGCTCGACATTCTGGTGAAGCATGACGTGACCGTCTCGCTGGGCGACGGTCTGCGCCCCGGTTGTCTGGCCGATGCCAGCGACGAGGCGCAGTTTGCTGAATTGTCCGTGCTAGGCGAGTTGGTGCAACGCTGCCGCACGCGCGGCGTGCAGGTGATGGTGGAGGGTCCCGGACATGTACCGTTCAATCAGATTCAAATGAATATGGAGCGTCAGCAGGAGGTGTGCGACGGCGCACCGTTCTATGTGCTCGGGCCGGTGGTGACCGACATCGCACCGGGATACGACCATATCACTTCCTGTATCGGCGCTACCGCCGCCGCGACCTACGGGGCATCGCTGCTCTGTTACGTCACGCCGGCTGAGCATTTGGGGTTGCCCGATGGTGATGAGGTACATCAGGGGGCGATTGCCTACCGCATCGCAGCACATGCCGGCGACGTGGCGCGCGGCTTGCCGGGTGCGCGCGAGCGTGATGATGCGATGGCGCGCGCGCGACTCGCATTCGACTGGGAGGCGCAATTTGCGCTGGCGCTTGATCCCGAAAGGGCACGTGCGCGCTGGCTCAAAACCCGCGCGTGTGAAGGTGCGCCATCGGACGATCACTGTTCGATGTGCGGCAAGGAGTTCTGCGCGGTGCGAACCTCCATGCGCATCCGCGACCTCGGGTAAATCTCCGTAAGCCTGACGAATGGATTTGGAGTGCGGCGGCAAGCGGTATTCCGTGCGACGCCGCTTTGGTACGGACGGGCCAGAAAGCGGTGCCGCGACCCGCGCGTAGCGCGACTCTTGTCACCGCACTTCAAAATTTCACACACCCAAACTCAATGGTTTTACGGGGCTTTGCTTAAAACTAGCTTTTCGAAAAGGGTGACAGGCCCCAACAGCCCCGATGCATGTAGGGGCGTCTCTTTTTTGACTTGCTTGCGGTTCACGAGGGTCACGCGCCTGGGCTCGGGTCGGCGTGTATTATACAGCACCCACTCCGGCCAAGTTTCAAGAACACCCCGTGGGTTGGCACCGGTGTCGTCGGGGAGTTGTTCATCACCGATGAAACGGTTGAACCAGGTGTTCGCCACGCGGACCGTGAGCGTGTTGTCGCCGGTACGTAGGGCAGCCGTGATATCGACGCGGAACGGCTTTTTCCAGAGAACGCCGAGATCCTTTCCGTTGAGCGTAACGGCGGCGATCTGCTTCACTTCGCCCAGATCCAGCATCACACGCGCATTGGCGCCGGAGCTCTGCCACGGAAATCGGGTCTCGTACACCGCGGTGCCGCTGAAATAACGGATGTCCGGATCATCCGCGTCTTTCCAATCCATGAGCGCCTCCCAGCGGCAGGTCTGCGCCGCGCGGTTCGGATGTTGGAAGGTGACGGTCCAAGTTCCGGTTTCGATCTGGGCGCTATTGGGTTCTGCGGCAACCGCCCAGTGACGCTCCGTGCCGTCAGACAGCCGTGCTGTATAGGTGCCGGATGCTTGCGCGTGCAACGTCAGTGCGCCGGATGCGGTATAGGTCACGGGCGGCCAGGCAACCGCAGGCCGCGCGGCGGCAGAGGCTTTGCGTGCGCGTTGCGCGGCAGCGACGATCTCGGCCTCGGTTATGGTGCCCTCGGTCAGCGTAAGGCCGTCGCACATGCCTGCGAATGCCGCGTCCTCATCGGCGGTGGGATGTGCGATCTGTCCGCTGGCGACACCCTGATGCACCAGACGTCCGTCGATATAGAGCGACGGCTTGCCTTTTACATAAACCAGTGCCACATGCACGGTCCGCTCGATCGGCGTCGGTGCCGCCCACACCAGAACCGGCGCGATGTTTTGATGCCAATGCTCAAAAGCGACGATGCCATTACGGCCGACAGAGAATCCGGCACCGGAGTGGCCGTCGCCCCACGTGTTGCCATGCGCGGGGAAGACAACGAAGTTTTGATCGCGATGCTGCACACCGCGCGTGGCCTGCTGCGGCAACGGGATCGTCTTGGTCGGCTTCACACTTGCGGCCATGACAAAGCTGCCCGGTTCGGAAGCTGTCGACGCATGCGTGACCGCATCACACGAAGCGATTGTCTCGCCATTGCGCGTCAGAACATGCACCGTGGGATGCTTGCCCAGCGGCTGGCGGAAGACGATGAAACGCGAACCCGCAGGCTCTAAGCACAGCGGCACGCGCGTGGCATGCGGACCCGCTTCGAACAGCGCGCTTGCGCAGCGGGTGCCGGTCTGCGCGTCCCAAATTTCTGGAATGCGTCCGGGCACGCGGAATTCGGGTGCACATTTAAGCGGCTTCTCGGTTTGGTTACTGACGAAAAAGAGGTCGGCATCGCGCAGGGTGCGGTGGGTCCAAAGCAACTCGCGCGGTGCGTGCGCCACGTCGGGCGGCACATCGAGTTCGTCGAAGACCTGCTCCAGCGTGTAACCGTGAAAGACGCGGCCTTGTTGCACGCGACGGAGTTGCGGCGTCTGCGGTGCATCGCCCCAGAGACGCGTTGCCACAGCTTTCACTTCGCTGTCGCACGCCGGATAACCGGCTAGGCTCGGCGACCGCTGCGGCGGTGCGCCGACCAAGACCAAGCCTTGGCGCACAAACGTTTCGATGCGCGCGAGCAGGCGCGGGGTCATGGTGTCTGAAGGCGGCAACACAAGCACACGATAGCTCTGGCCGTTGGGCAGAGTGAGGCGACCGTTTTGACAGGTCGCGTGCGTAAGTAGGATTTCCGCGTTGATATAGTCAAAGTCGTAACCAGCGGGGAGGGCGGGAGATTGCAAGCCGTTCATGCGCGGGGTGTCTTCACCGAAAAAGTAGGCGACATCCGCAGCGTGCGTGCCGGTCTGCAACAGCGCGCAACAGCGACGCAGGTAATCGGTCCAGCCCTTCCCATACTCGGCGAACCAAGTCGAGTTGCGGTTGAAATCCGCGCCGAACCAAGGCACGAGGCCGGGCTGCACCGCGTAGGGCTGATGCACATAGACGTGGAGCACGAAGTGGTTGATGCCTTGCGTCATGCACCAGTCGCCACGGGTCTTCATGTTCGCGGGCGTCTGCACGAAATTCTTGCCCGAGGTGAAGGCTTCGGCCGAGATCACGCGCTTGCCGTAGGTGTGGCCGCAGGAGGAAGCAAGGCGGCATTCGACATCGCCCAGTGAACTCCACAACCAGTATTCGCCGCCGATGTCGTCGGAGGCGCCGCCGTATTGCAGGGATTCGCCGGGGAATCCCCAGTGGCCATAATTTTCGAGCCACGTTTTGAGTCCGTGGCGGTTGGCAGCCGCCTTGAGACCGCCCACGTAATTGCGCGCGACCAGATCGGCGACCAGCCGACGCCAGTCCCACAGGAAGCGGTCGGTCTGTTCGCGCGAGGCAACGACGCGCCCGCTCAAGCAGGCGAGCCAGGGCACTGGATCATAGCCGTAGGTGTCGCGGAAGATGTCGCGCATTCCGTCGGTCCAGTTTTGCGGGCCGACCTCATAACTGTCGAGCGTGATGTGCTGGAAGCCGCGTCGGGCATCTGCGGGAATACGCTTTAGGAACTTGCCGATCATGCCGTCAAAGTGCGCGGAAACCGCTTCGCGGCTCATCTTGTCGCATTCCAGTCCTTGTGCTTGCGGTGGTGTGGGGCCGCACATGGCACCGGTGGAGGCCATGCCGATGCGCGCGATCACCCAGTCGTGGCCCGCCGGTGCCTGCCAGGTGAGCGTGCCGTCCTGCGCGACGCGCGCGGTGAGGTCCACAATCCGCGTGGCATCCACAGTCGTGCCCGGAGTCGGTTCCGGCTGTTGCGGCCAGAGAAAAGCATCCACCGGCGGCACGGGTTCGGGGTACATGCGGCCGAGCTGCTTTTCCACAGCGGCATCAATGCGGGCAGCGCCGGAGAAACGCAACCCGTGGAGTACCGGTGCGCCTTCGAGTCGGCTCACGGTCAGGCGCAGGTGACGGGCGGTGACGGGCGCGAGCGAGAAATCGAACGGCGCTGCGACCAGCGGCCCCATAGCGGTGGTGAGGCGCGTCCGGTAAATGGAGATGTCGCGCAGCGGAGTGGCGGTGCCGTTCTCCACCGTTGCCAGCGTACCGGCCAGCCGCACCGGAGAGTCACCAAAATCCAGCGTCAACGTTTGGAGCGGCATGGGGGCGTCAAAATAGAGGTCCAGGGTGAACGGCTTGGTCGGGAACTTGACGGGCGACGTGCCATCTGTGCGGGTCAAGCGGACTGCAAGACCGTCGATCTCCGGCTCGCACACGACACGCGTGGGACGTGCCAGCGCGTTGTCTTGCACGGGCACGGGATACGCGATCACCGCTACCTCTTGGATGGCCTTGGCGTGACGGGCCGGTTCGCCGTTGAAGGTCGTTCCGCCCGCGACGCGGGTTTCGGCACTGACGAGGTAGCGCATGCTCTGCTCGGGGGTTATCCAAGGGCCTCCCGATTGACTCCATCCCGGACAGTTGAACATGCCGACACGCACGCCGATCCGCTCGCCTTCGCGGACGGCGAACTCCACAAGCTGCCACCAAGAGGGGCTGAGGATCGGCACGGTCCCTTCCGGAATGCCATCGCTGATGACGTGGCCGATGAAGGCTTCGCCGACGCCGGCACGGCGCATCGCTTCGAGGTCGGCAGTGATTCCCTTCGCGCTGACATTGTTGTTGAGCCAGTACCAATACATGTAGGGCTTGGTGCTGTCCGGTGGCGCGTCAAACCGCTCTTCCAGCGTGTCGGCGCAGACCGTGAGCGTCAGAACAGCGGCGAAGCAGGCCACAAGGGCGCGAAGAGATGTCATGTCGAGACTCCTTGTTCAGACGGGAAGAGCATGTGCTCCATAAAGCAATTCGAGAAGCCGGATTGTTGCGCGAGTTCGATGTGTTCCGTGCGGTCGCGCAAGGATTGGGCGCGCGCGCGTTCTGCCTGCGCGAGCAACGCCTGTTTCGCGCCAGCGAGCGATACGTTGCCGATGAAACGGACAGCGCTCTCGTCGATGCGCGGCAACAGCCCGATGCGCATGGCGTTGGCGATGCGCAGCGTGTTGCCGAATCCGCCAGCCAGCAACAGCGCGCCCAGTGAGTGAGCCGTTATGCCGACAACGCACAGCAGTGTTTCGATGCCCGCGCGGATAGCGCCGGAGGCCAGTTGCAACTCGCGGATGTCCTGTTGGGTGAGGCGAACCGCAGGTTCGCCTGTTGCGTTCCAAGCCAGAGTGACGGCCGCCTCGTCATCGACGTTTTGAAAGCGGCGTGCAAAATCTGGGGCCGCATCGTCGGGAACGCGTAACGTGCCGGTCTCATCGATGGCGCCGAGTCGCAGCAACTCCGCCACCGCATCGACCAAGGCTGAGCCGCAGAGACCGCGTGCCGGACCGTCGCCGATCACATGGCAAGCCAGATCGTCCATCTCGCGCCAGATGGCGTCGATCGCGCCTTCGGTGGCACGCATGCCTTGACGGATGCGCGCGCCTTCGAAAGCGGGACCGGCTGCGGTGGACGCCGTGCAAAGGCGTCCTTCGTGCTGCAAGACGATCTCACCGTTGGTGCCGACGTCGACCAGCAGGGCAGGGTAGGGGAGTGCGTCGAGCCGCGTTGCCAGTAGGCTGGATACCGTGTCGCCACCGACAAAGCCGCCGATTTGTGGAAAGACCATGAGTTGCGCATCGGGGTGTACGTGAAGTTCCAGCTCGGCCGCAGGCACGGTTTGGGCATCCGTGAAGGCCGGCGTGAAGGGCGCTTCGCCCAGCGGCGACGGATCGCGTCCGAGCAGCAGGTGCTGCATGGTGGTGTTGCCGGCGACGACGATCTCGCGGATAGCGGAAACGTTTGTCGGGCGGCTCTCGACCAGATCAAGCATGATCGCATTGAGCGTGTCGGTAGCGAGCCGTTGCAGGTCGGATAGGGCACGCGCATCGCGGCGGACCGCATCGATGCGTCTGATGACATCATCGCCGCGCGCGATCTGGCGATTCATGGCGGCGCGCGTGGCGAGTTCGCGTCCGGTGTGCAGATCGAAGAGCGTGCCAGCCACAGTGGTGGTGCCGAGATCGAAGGCGACGCCCAGGTACCCGGCAGGGCGAGGGTCATGCGGCGTGTTGTACGTGATGGTGTCGGTCAGGATTGTGTGCGGACGGATGTCGGGCGTTGCTTCGGGGACATCCACCGTGAGCGGGCCAGTCACCGGCGTGGTGCATGCCAGTCGCCAACCAGCATCAAGCTCCGCCTGTGACAGATGGGCAGACGAGCCGATCGCCGGAGCCTGACCGTCTCGCAACCGCACGCGGCACTTGCCGCAGGTGCCGTTTCCTCCGCACGGCGTTTGTACCGACACGCCCGCCTCGACGGCGGCTTGCAGAAGCGTCGTGCCGGGATCGACATGTACCGTCCTGCCGCTGGGAAAAAAGGTGACAGGCCAGGACACCGATCTTCCCCTTAAATGGCGTTGTCGCCTTCGCGATGTTTATTCCGGCACTCCGAGCAGTAGAAGAACTGCTTGTCCCAGGTGGTCTCTTCCTCGCGACCGCAGGTGTCGCAAACGCGAATCTGCTTGCGATGATCGCTGCGGCAGGCTGAGCAGAAGAAGTCGGGGCCGGCCCATGTGGTGATCTCTTCGCGACCGCAATTTTTGCAGGTCCGGTGTTGTTCCTCACGCACCAGCCGGATTTTATGGGCATGCTCGTCGAGGAAGATCGGGGGCATGTCCTGAATACCGGGGGTTGTCAGCAGCATGGCACTGGTCAGGAACTTGCCGTCGAGATTCGTCATGCCGACGATCTGCACGCGTTTGCCCATGGTGCGTACGCGCCGTAGCAACGGGATGTAGTCGGCGTCGCCTCCCACCAGCGTGGCAATATCGAATGCGCCTGGCAACGAGGCGTAGTAAAGCATGGATGAGGCGAGTGCGACATTCACCCACTTGTCATCCGGTCGCGCATGCGGTTCGCGGCGGAAGTCGATCTCAAGGATTTCCGTGTCGTACGCGCACTGCAAAGACAGGAACTCATAAAAGGCCTTCTGCTTGGCAGGATTGTACCCTTGCTTGTTCACCGGGATGGTGCCGAAATAATTGGTGCGTACCACATCGACCTCAGCATCGAGAACGTCGGCGATCTCATGCGCGATAATATTAGGAATCCGCTTGTAGTCGATTTCGAAACCGCTCTCTTCTCCCAGCGATTCAAAGAGTGCCTGACGGCTGTGGTAGAGCCAGCTACCGTCAACAAAAATCATCGTCTTGACCGACATAACTATTAGCCTTTCTGCTAGTCCCTGTGTATTTTGGCTGACGTTGCTGTGCTATGCCATACAACGACAACGCTCTAATTCCCCAAAATTATGGCAAAACCATTTGGCCCTGTCTATCAGGAAACCGCAACTTTTATGACGATTTTTTTCACCTGAGAGGGTTTTTCCGTGTGGCGCGACGGCAGATGGAGATCCTGCGGAAAAAAGATAGCGAACATACCTTTCCGCAGCAGCGTGAACCACGACTCGCCCTCGTAGAGCGCGAAATCCTTGTCGGTGTCGTAGGGGTGCGCAACTTTTTGATTGCCGAGCGGGGCGTACCCCACAAACTCCTCCCCGTCAGCAATGAACTGGATGTCGATATACTTCCGGTGAGCTTCCAACTTACCCTCGTTGATGGGCTTGGTTTCGTAGTGCTGCACAAGCGCGAACACCGCATCCCCCGCGATGTCGGTGCGACCAATGAGCAGGGTGTGCACATCCGGCTTCTTGAGGAAGTCGAAGGCAGCTTTGAAACGGGGGTGGAGGTTTTCGTAATAGGTGCTGTTTTTTAGTGTGTCGATAACCATGTCGGGGCCTTTCTAGGTCAATGATCGCCGTTCAGGCGGTTTGGTTGAGGTAAGTGATGAGGCCGGGCAGGGCCTTGCGAATGATGTCACGGCAGCGGCGATAATCATCCAGCGTGCCGCAGAAGGGATCGTCGACGGCCGCCGTTTGCGGGGCGTCAGGATCGAACGCCCTCAGGAGAAAGAGCCGGTCTTGCACGGAGGGGGAACGCCGGGCGAGTTGTTCGGCCTGTGACGGCGTCATGGCAACGACCGCATAGGCATCTCGGAGCATGGTGTCGGTCACACACTGACTGCTGTGGTCTGCGAGCGATGTACCAACCTCCGCCAGCACATGGAGCACCTCGGGGGAGGCGGGGTGGCCAACCTGTGCGGCCAGTCCTGCCGAGGTCGCGCGCCACACCGTCCCCTTTGGCGCCATCATATTGAAAAGCGCCTCCGCCATCGGACTGCGGCAGGTATTACCGGTGCAGACAAAGAGAATGGTATGAGACATTACATTTAATCCGGTATCATCACACGCCAAGGAACCGTGCCGACGTTTTTCATCTTAAGCGGAATCGCAGTGGCCATCCGGCCTTTCGGCACGGGCGGCGGCTTGACATCAGGCGCCGCGCCCTCCGGAGGATCTTTCACGGCAGGGGGAAAGTTTACGTCGGCCGCTGCTTTCGCGGGTTTGGTGGGTTTGGCGGCAACAACCACCGGTGCGGGCTTATCGGACTTAGCGGCGGCCTGCGCCGGTGTCGGTTTCCCGGCTTGCTGGGCCTGAACCGGCGGCGCAGCCTTGACGACCGGCGCGGATGGGGCGGGCGGTGGCGTTTTGGGCGCATTCTTGAGAGCAACCAGCTCTTTGTTCAGATTCTCGCTCTGCGCCTGCATTTTTTTAAGTGCTTCCCGCAACTTACCGAGTTCGGAATCCTGCGCGGCCACGCGATCATGCATTTTAGTCGCGATGTCGCTCACCCCGTCCATCTTCTTGTCGAACGAGGTACGCAACTCGGCGGCTGCTTTGGAGATTTCGCGGACCGACGCCTCGAAGAATGGTTTGGGGTCGGGAGCCGGCTCGGTAGGCGCGGGCATCACGATGGGCTGGGGCGCGGGGGGGGACTCTTTGCTCGCCAAGGCGACGTCAAGTAGCTTGGCCTGAACTTCAGACATGTTGCGCAGCATGAACATGCCGGCGGTGAGGAAGCCAGCCACAACAACTCCCATCAAAACCGTAAAGAAAACGGAAAGCTGCACGACACGCCTACGCGCCTGAACGCGCTCGGCCTCGATATAATCTTGAAAGGCCTTGAGCACAGGAAAAGATTCGGCGCTTGCATGCGAGGCCGCGTTGTACACGGCGACCAGACCGTCGCTGGCCTCCGGCGTTCCGTAAGGTTTTTCTGGCGTATGTTTGGGAGGAATGTCATTCATAACATAGTAGAGTAATGGATTTGCAGAGCGTGGAAAAGCGTAAAATCGATCAAACGCCGAACTCTGAACGATACAACTCCTAAATCCTAAATCTTCCTTAACTCCAGGGCACAGGCGAATGCGCCATCCATGTTTGAGCGTGTAGGAATGTGTTCGATAACGCCAGAGCAGATGATTTCGGGATGTGCGCGACGTAAGACGGTGATCTGGCGGCGGTTTTCCTCGTGCTCAAGGCTGCATGTTGAGTAGACCAGCCGACCGCCGGGGGCCAACAGCGTCAGCGCGTTCTCAAGCATGTTGGCTTGGGTCTCAGCCAACTGCTTCATGCGCCGGGTTGTCCAGCGCCAGCGGGCATCAGGACGGCGTCGCAACACACCGCTGTTTGAGCAGGGGGCGTCCAGGAGAATACGGTCAAAGGGTGCAAGCGCCACCAGTTCCGGGGATGGCGGCATCGTCAGGTCGCCTTGGAGGACGGTGACCCACTCCTGCCGCGTCCGCGCGAGATTGGTGTGGATCCGGTCGATCCGGTCATCGTGCAGGTCAAGCGCAACGAGCCGGTGGCGCGGATCGTTTTGCGCCGGGGCACCCATACGCCAGGCAATCTGGATGGTCTTGCCGCCTGGCGCCGCACAGGCATCGAGCACACTCAGGCCGGGGCGCACGTCGAGCAACTCGATGGCGGCAGCCGTGCCGGGGTCCTGCACGATAAATGCGCCGTCGGCATATCCCGGAACCTCCTCGACGCGCACGCCTCGCACCAGCTTCGTGAAGGCTGCACTAGCGTCACTCTCTTGCTGACTGCCGTCGGTCTCCGTCTTTAGTTGTGGGGGGTAGGCCAGCCAAGTGTCGGGCGGTTCATTGTTCCATTCGCAGAGCGCAAGCGTTTCCTCCGGACCGAAACGGCGGAGCCAGCGGGTGACCAGCGCATCGGGATGGGAGGCGCGTATGCCGATGGGTTGCGTCGCCAACTCGCTCAGTACCTGTTCGCGTTGGCGTTGGAGGTTGCGCAGAACACCATTGACGAGTCCTGCTGTCCGTTGCGATGTCATCTTTGCTGCCTCGACCGTCTCGTTGATGGCGGCGTAGTCAGCCACATCGGGCATGAAGAGCAATTGGCAGGCACCGACCAGCAGCGCGGCTTCGGTTTCACCTTTGGGCATTTTCTTCAGAAACCGCTCCAGCGCCCAGGCGAGCGAGCGTTTCCGGCGGACCGTGGTGTAGACAAGATCGGTAATGAACGCGCGGTCCGGACCGTCGGACATCATCCTGTCCGGAAACTCTTGGGTCGCCAACCAACGCGTGATAATAAAAATCGCTTCACGTCGTGAATTCATGGACGCGCATCATAGAGGAGGGCGTTTTGAAAAGCAAGAAACGAACGCTCAGCCAATTTTCAACGTTCGACACTCAACCATGAAAAACATGAAACTTCATGAAATACGGGGTGCGAAACACCCCACTGCAGCGCCTGTTTTAATTTTACTCTAAATTTCAACTCTCCCTTGCGGTCAGTCTCAAGGGAGAGTATGGTGGATGCATGAATCGCTTGGGATGGGAATGTGTGCTGCTGTATGCGGGACTGCCGCTGTTGCTGGCGGTTGTTCGTCTCATGATAGGCGGTTTTCCCGTGTTGCCGGTATTGTGGGTGGCGGCCTGTCCGGCGGCTGTGTATCTTGTGAAGCGCGAAGGGTGGGGGAGGCGCGAGTTTTTCGGCTGGCGCATCAACCGCGTGCAGGCGTTGCGGCTCGGAGTACGACTGCTCGCGGCGGCCGCTGTGCTGGCGGGGGGAATCCTGCTGATGGATCCCGGATTGTTCCTGGAAATGCCGCGCCGCTCACCGCGCCTCTGGGCTTTGGTTATGGTCTTCTACCCGTTGCTTTCGGTCTTTCCGCAAGGTGTCCTGTATCGTGCACTTTTCTATGCGCGTTACGCGCCGCTGTTTGCCAGTGAACGGACGCGACACATGGTCGGCACCGTGGCGTTCAGCTTGGCGCACTTGGTCTTTCTCAATCCCTGGGCATTGCTGCTGACGCTGGCGGGCGGTGCGATGTTCAATCGGACCTTCCGCACGACGGGCTGCCTGCAAGCCTCCAATCTGGAGCATGCGGTGTGCGGGCAACTGGTCTTCACCTGTGGCTGGGGCCGCTATCTGTATCACGGCATTACGCAGCTGGTGGAATACGCGGGATAGTCGGCGTAGAATTTTTTGATCGATTGACGAGGTGTCATGAGGTACGCTTGTGAAGTCGCTTTAAGAAGCAATACGTGAAGGGATGTTTGATTATGCGAAGTTTACTGCTTTTGGTTGTGTCATCGGTTTTATTGACCGCCACGGCTCCGGCTGCGGAGCGGTCCGCCGTCGGGCTCACCGCGCTCCACGCCATGGAACGCATTCTCCAACACGAGGCGCCCTTCGGAACCCCGGCGGCGGAGATCGCCGCCGCGCGCAACGAGGTCGAATCGTTTCAGGTGGTCGTGGCCGCACGGGATCAAAATCTGCGGGTGACCTCAGTCACGCTTCCCGAACTGGTGGGCGAAGGGGGCGCGAAGATTCCCGGCGACCGCATCAAGTTGTACCGGGAGGAGTATGTGCGCGTCCGTCTGTCCACGCCGCGGGCGGAGTTGCCGCCGGGGCTGTACCCGGACGCGCTCGTTCCGTTTATTGATCCGGTTACCGGCAAACCCATCGAGCCGTTTTCCCAGCGGCGCGAACGTTGGGGCGAGCCTCTGATCACTACTGGTAACGACATGTACGCCGTGCCGTTCGACGTGTTCGCGGGACAGAACCAACCCCTTTGGATCGACGTCCATGTGCCCAAGGGGGTGCCGGCAGGTGTCTATCGCGGCACGGTCCGGGTGTCTACCGATAAGGGTAAAGCCGAGCTTCCGGTCACGCTGACCGTCTGGGGCTTCGACCTGCCCGACGGCCCAACCCATTGCAATCATTTCGGCGGCTTTTGGGGAGTCGCCTCGGTCTTTGGCGTAAAGTACAACTCGGACGAGTTCCGTGAGATCGAAGCCCGCTACTGCGAAGCTCTGGCCGAGCACCGCCTCAATCCGCCTCTGCCCAGCCGCCTGCTGCCGCAGGCGAATCCGGACGGTTCGCTGACCATCGACACGAACAGGCACGCGGCGCTGCGCGCGTTCATCGAAAAGCTGCATGTGACCGATTTCGAAATTCCGTCCTCGCCTTTCGGACGCCTGCCGCATTCCACCACAAACGCTAACTACAAGACCGTCCCGCCCGACCAGCGCGAAAAAGCCCTGCGCTATTACCGCGATTACTACCAGTACGTCAAATCGAACGGCTGGGCGGACCGGGCGTACGTCTACCTTCTTGACGAGCCCAACACTGCCGAAAATTACGAGCAGGTGCTGGTTCTGGCCGAGATCGTGCACCAAGCTGCGCCCGAGTTGAAATGCCTCGTTGTCGAGCAGACCTACCCTCACGATCCGGCTTGGCCCGATATCGATCCGGCGGTCGACATCTGGTGCCCGCTTTGGTCGTTTATCGATCGCGAGACGGTCAATCAGAAACTCAAGCAAGGCGATTCCGTCTGGTCGTACACCGCGCTGGTGCAGCGGTCGCCGCGTTATCACCCCGCGTACGAAGAGGTACGCGAGAAGGACCCGCCCTATTGGCATATCGACCGGCCGTTGCTGGTTTACCGTGTGCCTACCTGGATCAACCGGCAGTACGGTATCACGGGGTTGCTTTACTGGAGCACCGTACAGCGGGTGATCGAGCCGTGGTACAATCCGGCATTCGCGCATCCGCGGCACTTCAACGGCGGCGGGTACCTGTTTTATCCCGGCGTCCCGTGCGGGATCAAGGGGCCGGTCGCCAGCATGCGGCTGAAAAACCTCCGCGACGGCATGGAGGACTACGAATATTTCGTTCTGCTCGAACGGCGCGCCGGAGCTGCGGCCGTGCAGAAAATCGTTGACCGCATCGCCCCGACGTGGTGGGGGTACACGCGCGATCCGAAAGCCCTGTACGACGCGCGGCGGGAGTTGGCCGCGGCGATTCTCGCCCATTGATGGCGGTATGGTGCCGCAGCCGTCAGAGCGGCGTTCACTTGCGGTCGGAGAGTCCGGTGAGCATGCCGGCGATCAGCAGGGTGGTGATCAGGCTGCTGCCGCCGTGGCTGATCAGCGGCAGCGTGATGCCGGTCATCGGCAGCGCTTTGGTGACGCCGGCGACGTTGAAGATCGTCTGTGTCGCCAGCGAGGCGGTCAGCCCTACGCACAGCAACCGCTCGAAGGGTGTTTTTGTCGCGCCAGCCGCGCGCAACCCGCGAGAGAAGAGCGTGGCGTAAACGATCAACAGCAGGGCGCAGCCGACCAGTCCGATCTCTTCGGCCACCGCCGCGTAGACGAAGTCCGATGTGACGATGGGCACGGACTGCGGCACGCCCGCGCCAAGCCCGGCGCCCCACAATCCGCCCGAGTACATGGCGGCTAACGCTTGAAGAATCTGCCAGCCTTTGCCGGTCGGATCGGCGAATGGGTTGAGCCAGACATCGAAGCGCGTCCGGGCGTTCGCTGAAATGAGCTGCACGCCGAAGCCGGCCGCCGCGACGGCCGCCAGGCCGATCGCCAGATAGCCGGTGCTGCGCGCGATCGCGAACAGCATCACGATCAGCACGGCGTTGAGCAGGGCCATGAGCCCCAGGTCTTTCAGCGCGATGGTCATCAGCATCGGGATGGCCCACAGCGCGACGAGACCCAACAACGCGTGCAACGGTGGGACAGGAATGCCCTTCTGCGTCTCGGAGAAGGCCTTCTGATGGCGGCTCAGATAAGAAGCCAGAAAAAGCACCAGCAACGGCTTCACAATCTCTGACGGGTTGAGATTGCCGGCCAGATACGTGCCACCACGGAAGCTGCGTCCCAGCAGCAGCATGGCCGCCAGCACGCCCAGCGCCACAAGGTAGGCCAGCCAACCTGCTTTGGCGAGCCAAGCGCCCCGACCTTTGCCGGTCAACAGGGTGCCGACCATAAAGGCGGCCAGCCCGAGCGGTAAGGGCAGCATCGCCGCAGGCTTGGCCAATCCCTGCGCGAAGCTCCCCATGCGGAACTGGATGACCAGACCGATGCCGCAGAGCAAAAACACAGCACCGATCAAGCCGGCGTCGCCCTTCCAGCCGGAAAGCTTGAGCCAGAGCAGGATCAGCGGCACGCCGACCGCATACACGGCCAACGGGATCAGCGGCTCCACCTGCAAGACCGGCGCATTGGAGAGCTTGACGCCGAGGATCGCCAAGCAGGCACAGGCGACGGCAAACGCCGAGAGCAGGAAGAGTCCCGTGGCGGTTCCGACCGGTCCCAGGGCTTGCTTTTTTTTCTTTTTCCGGCTCACGGCGCGGCCTCCTCGCCAATGCGCACGTACCCGAGGCGATCGGCTTCTTGGAGCAGGGCACGCGCTACGGGTAGCGCTGCTTTAGCGCCGAAGCCACCGCGTTCAATCAAAACCGTGACGACGATGTTCGGCTTGCGCTGTGGAGCAAAGCAGGTGAACCAAGCATGGTCTTCTCCGCCCGGCGCCTGCGCGGTGCCAGTCTTGCCACAGACGTTGAGCCCCGGGAGATCGACGCCTTTGCCGGTGCCGCGACTGACTGCCTCGCGTAGGATCGCGCGGAGTTGCTCGGCTGTCTTGACACTACAGAGCCGTGACATCTCTTCGATCGGCTCAGCCTGGCAGAGGCGCGGACGCATCATCCGCCCGTCGGCGGCGACAGCCGCAGTGAAGCAAGCCACGTGCAGCGGGGTGGTCAAGAGTTCGCCCTGACCGATCGCCAGCAGTGCGATCGTGCGCGCCTTGGTGACCTCGGGCATATTGCCGCGTACGCTTTTAAGCTCACCGCCGCTGGCCCGCAGATAGGTGAGCGGCTCGCGGATGTGCGCCTTGGCCATCATGTCGTTGAACGCCTTAGGCCCCAATGCGACCCCGAACTGGGCGAAATAGACGTTGGAGGAGTGGACGGTCGCATCTTTCAGCCCGATGCGACCCCAGCCCGGCCAGACCGCCCCCCTACGCTGATAGGCATAGTACTCGCTGTCCCGGATGGGCGGCGTGCCCGATCCGGCAACGTATCCCTGCCCCGGACACGCATAGACTTGCGGCAAACCCTTCTCAATTGCCATCGCAGCCATCAGGATTTTGAAGGTAGAGCCGGGCGGATAGCGCCCCTGCACCGCGCGGTTAAACGCGGGCGTGTTCTTCTCATCCCTGATCGCCTCGGCCGGATTCAACGGATCGAAGCCCGGCGAACTGACCAGGGCGAGCAGCGCCCCGCTACGCGGCCGCATGACCACCACAGCACCTTTGCGACCTGCAAGCAACTCATAGGCTTTTTGTTGCAAGCGTTGGTCAAGGGTCAAGGTCACGGCCTCTCCCTCGGCGGCGCGTTGCGTGAACAACATCTTGCCCAGTGCTTCGTCGCGCTTGTCGATCGCATATCCGCTTA
>DAOTMQ010000035.1:0-6662 GCA_035450385.1 Kiritimatiellia bacterium
ACTAGAGAAAATGGTAAAGTGGTGACGCTGGCTTGGGCGGGTGCCTTTTCAGGTAGCAACAAGTGGAGATCGAATGTGAAAACACACGTTAGACGGGTACTATGGTGGGGGTGCGCGGCCATCTCCGTATGTGCGGTCTCGGCACGAGCGGTGACGGGCGTCTGGACAAATGTCTCGGGGGGCTACTGGGCCGATAGCGCGAACTGGCAGGATGGTATAGTGCCTTCCGGTGTCGGGGCTGTCGCAGACTTCAGCGCGTTGCACTCGGGATCGACGGTTACGATAACGAATTACACAGGTATCGGTGCGATTGTATTTTCCGGTGTATCAGGGGACAACTGGACCTTGGCATCGACGGGATCAGGATCAATTGGGTTCGCCGCTTCACCGTTGCTTAAAGATGAGACGGCTGGGGAAATCCGGGTTGAAGATGGCACACTGACCTTGACCGCTCCTTTCTGTTGGCTGTTGAACGGAATTGTGAAGAGCGGATCGGGGCATCTGCGATTAACGACCAAGAACGATTACACAGGCAACACACGTATTGATGGAGGGACGCTGATCCTTGCAAACGATGCCACTCTGAGCAGCAGCACAGTGGTGTTTAACTCGGCGGACGCCGCACTGATGCTGGAATCGGATGCAAGCGTCGGCGGTCTCGCGGCACAAGGCGCATCGAAAAGTGGATCTGCCGCTTTTGACGGACTGAAAAGCGCTGCGGAATATAATAATCTGTGCATGGCGAACGGCCTGTGGATAGGCGGTGTTTTATTGGTAGGCACCCGCGACTCGGTGATCTTGCGACAATCTTGGGGATGGACCTCGACGGCAAAAAACATGCCGATGCGGGCGGACGCCATTTTTGATCTCGCCAGTGTGACTAAGGCAGTCGGTACGACTACAGCCTTAGCCCTCTGCATTGATCGCGGGTGGCTCGATCCGGATGTGGTCTTCACCAATTACCTGCCCGGCTACAAAGGAACGCTACGCGGTCCCGTCACGGTCCGTGACCTCGCCCGCCACCTTTCCGGTTTTAATAACAGCAAACCGTATGCGGTTGATGGGCGGGTGACGGAACTGATTCTTGAATTCAGTCCGGTCCGTCCAGCGGGCGAGCCATACGAGTATTCTTGCGGCAATTTTATCTTGCTGGGGCTTCTTGTTGAACAGTTGGCCGGAAAATCGCTGGCAGAATTTTGTCAGGACAATGTTTGGGCGCCGCTTGCCATGCAGGACACGCGGTGGACACCGTTGCCGACACCTGACCCGCGCCGCGTTGTGAAGCCGCCCTTCACTCCGACATTGGGTGTCGTCAGTGACGAGCCAGCTCGGGCCGCCGGACGGCCTATCGGCAACGCAGGCCTCTTCTCGACGGCGGACGATCTCGCCGCATATTGCCGAATGTTGCTAAGGGGCGGTGTTTGCAATGGCACACGGATTTTGTCTGAGTCTTCAGTGCAGATGTTCGGCACACGACCGGACACGCGCTCGCCGGCAGCCTTCGGCTGGCGTGTAAGCGCGGGCCTAAACCCCTCGGCACTGTCAGCCGCGACGCTGAGCCATACGGGATTTACAGGCCAATCCGTCTGGATCGATCCGGCCCAAGGACGGTTTGTTATTCTTTTGACAAATCGGATCGGCGATCATGCCGCCGCAGGACAAGCCAGAACCGAATTGGCTGACCGAGTATTGCGGGCACTGCAATGATTGCCGAGGCCGACAAAGTGGACACAAAACAAAACACGGACAGCAAACGATTCCTCAAGGTGAAGGAGGCATGCCAATGAGACACAACACGGGTACGTTGCGCGGTTGGACGTGCGTGATTTTGTCGTGCGCGGTGTGTGCAGCACAGGCGACGACCGGCATCTGGACAAATGTTTCGAGCGGTTACTGGGCCGACAGCGCAAACTGGCAGGGCGGCGTGGTGCCGTCTACTGCGAATACAATGCCGGGCACCGGGGATGTTGCGGATTTTACCGCACTGGCGGATGGAGAGACGGTGACCATAACCAACCATACGGCATGCGGGGCTCTTATTTTCTCAAATACCGTCGGAACCTCGTGGACATTGCTGGGCAGCACAATGAAACTGGCAAACTCCCCGTCATTCCCCTTGGGAGGACATGGGGAAATCAAGGTTGACGGCGGCACGCTGGATTTAGCCGCTCCGGTCACAAGCGCGACAGATGGTGTTGCCAAAACCGGATCGGGGACACTGCGGATGTCAGTGACCAACACCTATGCAGGCAACACACGGATCAATCAGGGGACGGTGTCATCGGCCAATGGCTCGGCTCTGGCCGTCAGTGCCGTGCGGTTCAATGCAGCCGACGCCCTTCTGACTCTGGAGGGCGACGCATGGATCGGCGGCGTGGTCTCGCACTTGGCTCCGTCACCAAACATTCTACTCAACGGACACACGCTAAGGGTTGGCGGGGCAGGCGGACATTCGGACTGGAACGGTCGCATAACGGGCGAAGGCGAACTGGTGATGGTGCGCGGCGAGGTCCAGACATTAACATCATCGCAGACGATCGACAGGATCAGGCTGGACAACGGCAGTTTACGACTGGGCAAAATAACCGGTAAAACGGTGGGGTGGTATCTTTTCAATGACGCAACGGACATCGCTAAAGACAGTAGTTCAAGCGGCAATGCCCTCGTAAAGTCGGGTACGCCGACGCAGTGGCACATTCAGGACACCGAGCGCGGGAGCGTGCTTCATCTAGACAACAACGCGACCCTTGTAGGAGCGGGCACCGGACAGAGCGTGAGCGGCCTGCCGGCAAACAACCAATCTTTTACTGTTGCTTTTTGGATCAAGCCGGATGCGGATTGCACCGCCAACGCAGGCTTATTTGGCTGGGGCGATTTTGGTACACAACGGGCAGTCAACTTTATGCGGATGAGAAGTTCTACCGAAATCCTGTATTCCAACTGGGGACGTGACCGAGGTATCATTTTGAATCATGATCTGAAAGACGGTGCTTGGCACCACTTTGCCGTGGTGTACAACGGTCAACAAACCAAGGTCTACCATAATGGGGAACTGATTCATTCAGACGTGTTCACCGAACCTCTGCTGGTCATTAATAAACAATTTTCAATCGGCCAGGGCTGGGCGGATGCACCCTGCTTCAAGGGGCGTTTCGATGATTTCTTGATCACCGACTGGGCGATGAATGAGACCGATCTGCATCTGGTGCGAACAGGAAGCCAAGGGCCTGAAACGATGGTATATGCCAAAGACGACCTGTTGCCCACCACGAGTTCCGTGGAGATCGGCTACAATGGTCGACTGTATCTTGCGGGTGATCAGACAATCGCCACGTTGGACGGCGATGGCGCGGCAGGCGGAATTGTCTTACAGGGTGGCGGAACATTCACGGTGGCTGGCGATGGCGGCGCGACATCGACCGTGTTCCGTTCGGCGATATCCGGCGACGGTGGCTTTGTCAAACGAGGGTCTAGCTACGCATTGACCTTGTCCGGTGGCAACAGTTACACCGGCGTGACCGAGGTGCAGGAAGGGCGGCTGACGTTAGCACCATCGGAACTGCAAGGGCTGCAGGCCTACTATCGCTTTGACGATCCTTCTTGCCTCGGGTGGGACAGTAGCGGAAACGGTTACCATCTAAACGCGAAAAACACACCCTCTTACGCAGCCAATGGCAAATATGGCGGATCGGCGGCGTTCAGTGCCACCAATCAAGACATGCTGTTCGCAAACGACGGTGTGCCCGAAAGCCTGCCGACTGGCAACCGTTCGTACACGCTGGCGTGCTGGTGCAATCCTGATGCCAATGTGCCCGGAATCCCTGTTTATTGGGGCTACGCGGGCGTCATGGATCACCATGGCAATCTGATCCGGTTCAGAGCACCGCCGAACAACAAATCGATATTGATCTCAAACTTTGGAAACAACATTTACCCCGACGTTGGCTTTGATTTGTTTGACGATTCGATCAATGACGGATGGCATCACATCGCGGTAACCTACGAGTCCACTAGTCGGCTACGCAACGTGTATGTTGATGGCGTGTTGAAGTTTACCGACACGCTCAGTCAAAATCTGTCGGTAGCGACCGCTCTGTTTCAAGTGGGATATGGCGGGTATGCGGGCACATACTACGAGGGACGGGTGGATGAGGTGATGATCTTTGACCGGGCTTTGGAAGCAGCAGAAGTTGGGGCGGCAATGTCAGGTCGTGTGGCATTGCCCAAGGAAGCACCCATTCCGTCGAAGCTATCAGCGGGGCTCGTTGCCCGCTACTCCTTCGAGCATGCGACGAACATCGGCAAAGATAGCGGCCCTTACGGTTATGATCTGACTCCTAAAGGCACGGTTTTAAGAACCTCTCATGGTGTCAGCGGCCAGGCGCTGGACCTGTCTTCGGCGTACGGTTATCTGACTTGGACGAATAGTGTCTTCCCGGAGATGATGCCAACGGGAAATCAGGCTGTCACTTTCTCTGCATGGTTTAACCCCCTCACCGATGCGGGTACGGAGGGGGCTGCGATCGTCTTTTTAGGCAATGCCGCTAGTAAAGAGTGTCATTTTATTCGTTTGTGGCAACGGACAAATGAATCGCCTAAGGGACTCCGTTTCGCCGACGGTAACAAAAGTGTAGATTCGGACCGGATAGACGGTCTGGGCTATGGCACTGTACCCGAGGGATGGCATCATGTGGCAGCCGTTTACGAACCGGGAGCAACAGGAAAAAACCGACGGCTCTATATTGATGGCATACTGATGGGGTACGATGGCCAGAGAGGACTGAATGTCAAAACCAACTTCTTCCACATCGGGCGACAAGACCTTTCCGGCAAATGGTTCCAAGGCCTGATTGACGAGGTTGAAATTTATAATTATGCGCTGGCACCGGCGGAGATACTCGCGGTCATGCGGCGGCGGTCGGATGTCCTGCCCACTCAGACGACCCTCTCGGTTGCGACCGGTGCAGTGGTCGATATGAGCGGTGCGGAACAACGGGTGGCAGCGCTGACCGGAGCGGGCGCTATCGAGTTGGACGCGGGCATACTGACGATTGCGGGTGGCACAAACCAGTTCCACGGTACGCTGACCGGCGCGGGCACATTCGCGGTGCGCGACGGTGCGGCACAGACATTAACAGGAGCGGGTACATTTAACGGTTTGGTGGTCGTCTCGAATGCCACGTTGTTCGTAGAGAACGTGAACGGTGCGATCACTGCGGCGGACAGCGCGGTGGTGGTACAATCTGACGGACGTATTGGAGGGTACGGAACGATCGGCGGAAATCTGTCGATTGAGAACGGCGGCGGGGTCGCGGTCGGGGCGGTGCCGGGCGCACTGACCATAACCGGCGCGGTCACACTCGGCGCAACAGGCACGGTAACGCTGCCTCCGGAGTTCACGGGCGGTGTCCTGACGCTCCTCAATGCCGCATCCGTCACCGCACCGGACGGCATGGATGGATGGCAGGTCGAGCCCGCGCAGCCGTCAATGGCCGTCGCATTTCGTGTGAGCGAAACAGCTTTCAGCGTAAGCGTGTTTCAGCGGGGCACTCTGATCAGCATACGATAAAAACTGGCTGTTGCGCTGAACCGAGATCGAAGCCGAACGTGCGGCTCTTCAACGAGAGCACGGGCGGTGCCTGCAAACGTTTGGCTCGCGCCAGACCGTTGTAGAGCCGCCACATGCGTGTCAGGTCGTTGCGGAATGATGCCTCATCCGGGAAGAGCGCGCGCAGGTCGTCCGGATACCCGGTGATCTCCCCCACCGTGCCCGCAGTATACCCGCGCACCAGTTCATCGACCGTCACCGGCACCGGACGCTCTGTCCAAGCGGCGAACAGCTGATCATGCCAAGCATAGACCAACGGATCGCCCTTGCCTTCGTCCACATTCTGCGCCGAACTCAGCTCCGCCGAGGGCACGATCGTGATTGAGCCTTGGGGGATCATTTCGCTGCCGAACACCTCGTCGTTGTAGCAACACGCAAGTTCCCAGACTTCGCTCTTCCACAGATCACCCAGCGCCGCGAAGAAACCTGCGTTATCACCATACATCGTGCCGTAACCGATGGTACTCTCCGATTTGTTGGTGTTGCAGGTGAAGACCCCGCCGAACGCACTGGACATCGCCGCGAGCACGCGCCCCGAACGGTCGCGCGCCTGCACGTTCTCAACAGCGAGATCAGAGAGCGCCAGCGCGTGCTTCTCGCCGCCGGGTCGCTCGCAGACGCAGCTTTCGATCTGCCGCTTCGTCAGTTCCACACTCTCCTGAATCGGAACCTCGGTATAGTAGCACCCCAAGTTGGCGGCCAGACGACGCGCGAGATCGATTGTGGTGCCCGAGTTATGGCGGCTGGGCATATTCACCAGCAGCAGATTCTCTGGTCCTATAACGCGGCCGTACAGTGCAGCCGCCAGCGCGGAGTCAATGCCCCCGGAAGCGCCCACCACCACCCGGCGCAATCCCAGCCGTTCAAGTTGCAGACGGCAGGCACGCTCCATCACGTCGATCACCACGCGCGGTGCCGTGTGATCCGCCTGCGCGGCGCCGTCCGACGGTGTCGTAAGATCCAGCGTCGCCTCGCGCAACAGCGGCGCATGCTGTACGCGTCCGTCCGGCCAGCGCACCTGCGTGCCGCCCGCCAGCGCGAACAGCACCTTGCC
>DAOTMQ010000035.1:6762-21174 GCA_035450385.1 Kiritimatiellia bacterium
GCCGCCACCGCCGCGCCGACCAGCCGCCCGCGGTAGGAGACCACCGTCCCCAAGATCACAGCCAGCCCTTGCGAGGCCGCGACGATACGCTCGATGCCCCGCTCGCACGCCCGCAGGCGAGAGCCGTCGAGCCATTCCGGGCCAGCCAGAAAACCGCTCAGTGCCCATTCAGGGAAGACGGCTACACGCATACCGTCCGCCCGCGCCCGCGCCATCGCGGCCAATATCGCCTCGGTGTTGGCGTCGGGATCGCCTTGGCGGATCAGCATCTGATGCAGCCGCACACGACCTTGGGTTAAAGCATCCATAATCAAAATGCGCGACAAAGCGCTCAGCGTTGGACGCGGGCGTTACCCTTCCAGACGCTCCAGACCTGATCCTCGTCCGCCGGCAGAGCGTAGTCCACCAGCATCGTCGTGGCCAGCGCACCGGTCGCCCAGGCGAACTGGATCCACTTCTCCGACGGCCACCCCTTGAGGATGGCGTAGAGCATGCCGCCGACGAACCCATCGCCGCCGCCGATACGGTCCAAAACCGCAATCGGGCGCGGCTCCACCACATGCCACGCCGAGCCGACCGACATCAGCGCACCCCAATGATGGGCGTTGGCGTGATCGACCTCACGCAGCGTCGTACCGTAAACCTGCGCGTTGGGGAAGGTCTTCTTGACTGCCTCGATCATGCCCTTAAAGCCGTCGATCTTGGCCTTGATGTCCTTGCCGCCCGCCTCGGGCCCCTTCACACCGAGGCAAAGTTGGAAATCCTCCTCGTTGCCCACAAGGATGTCTGTAACGCTGGCGATCTCGGTAAAGATATCCCTGAGTTCCTTCTCGCGCCCTTTCCAGAACGATGCGCGATGGTTGAGATCAAACGAAATCTTGGTGCCGTACTTTTTGGCGGCGCGCGCTAGTTCAAGGCAGAAGGTACCGGTCTCGGGCGAGAGCGCGCCGATCAGGCCGGACAGGTGTACGATCTGCACGCCCTCCTGACCGAAGATACGATCCAGATCGAAGTCCTTGACGTTAAGGGTACGCCCCACCTCGCCGGCGCGGTCATTCCAGACACGCGGGCCGCGCACACCCATTCCGCTGTCGGCGATGTTGATCTGATGACGATACCCCCACGGGCCGCCCTGATCGACTTCAACGCCTTCGTAATCCATGTGGCGGCTGCGCAGATCGTCCTTGATGAGTTGGGCGATCGGACTGCCCTTCACAAAGGTGGTCAGCACCTTGACCGGCATGCCCAGATAGGACGCCACGCTGGCGACGTTGGTTTCGGCGCTGGTCACCTGCATCATGAAATTCCCGCCGCAATGCACCGGCTGCCCGTTGAACGGCGTAATGCGGATACCCATGCTCGTGGGAACCAACAGCGCGTACCTGCAATTCTTTTTCAACTCAAGCGACATAACACCCTCCTTCTTTCGATAAGAACCCAAGCGTATTGGCGGCAAACCGCCTCCCATACCGACTTAAGCATGGATAATTCGAGAGCATACCCCACCCCACCATTTGAAGTCAAGGATTGCGCTTGAGCACTTGAGCGGCGGATGCATGAAACTACTCCAGATCGTACAGGCGATTGTCCTCCGAAAGAAAACCACAGCCTTTCGCAGGAGTGCCATATGCCTCCGTCGAGGTGTAGCGCTTCCTCAGTGACTCGCAATGTCCGTCTGCGAATCCGACATTGGTACATCCGCGGTGTCGGAAACCCTGCGTCCCTCCGAGAGCCAACGACGCATCCGCGTCTAAAGGGCCCGCGAAAGGCGATCGCATGAATTTGTTGGCCCCGCTTTCATACTCCCCGTCACCGAACATGGCACATTCGGCGGGGTTTTTGATGTCTAACAGTTTGGCTGACTCAGTCGAGTGGGAAAGCTTGACGCCTTTTCGGATTAACGTCGTTCCTCCCAAGTAACTCGAATTATAGTTATATCCTGTGAACACATCGCCCTTCCACATAGAGGCGCCCTTGAATACTGGACACTGTTGCACGCGTTGCTGGAAATTCGAACCCCACAAGAACGACTCCCAAGTCACGGTCGTTCTCGTAGTGAAATCCCGCACATATGCGGGAGGAAGTTTCCCGTTGTTCAAGTGTGCGTACTGGTGAGCGGCATACACCATTTCTCTGAGGTTGTTTAGGCAACAAATCTTCCATGCCTCTTCACGAACCTGTTGAAAAGAGGGGATCAGCACGGCCATCAATAGCGAGGCAATGAAAATAACGCACAGCAGTTCCCACAACGTAAAACCCGTTGTGCGCCGCTGTTCAAACAAGTCTTCACTCGTCATGTCGAACTCGCAGCCTCATAAATCCCTTGCAACCTGTGATAGGTGCTTCTGACACCACAGGCCGCACGCCGTTTGTCGGGGGTGACGTGGCAACCTCCATCCACACGCCATTGGTGCTCCATACCGGTGCGGCAAGATCATCCGCCCGTACGATCTCGATAGCCACGTCGGGCGCGTTCGTCGCCACCGCGTACCGGAAACGGAACACGTTCGGCGCGTCAGGAGGACGGATGTCCACGGCATACTCCGCAGAAAAAACCGCGTTAGTCGGATCGCGTCCCAGCCCATATTCCATCAGGTTGGCATGACCGTCGCCGTCCGCGTCAGCGATGTCTGTCTCGTTGGTAGGTGCTGTCATCCACGAAAAGTGCGCGTTGCGCCACAGATCGTATGGCGCAGCCGGCGAGACGTCCGCGACCGCATCCACCTCCGGGTTCACGGCACCGCTTCGTTCCACACGAACGTACTTGATCCATTTGAGCCCGTTTGCGTCATCGGTCGGCAGCGCGAAACCGCCGATGTCAAATCCCGTGCCACCCGCGCTACCGCGATAACGTTCAGAAATCTCTGCTACCGTCATTTGGAGCCAGTCCGACGGCGCAATCGAGGGATCGACTGGCACCGTGGGGTCGGTCGCACCGCCCCACCATTGGTTCCATGTTCCAAGCGAGGTCGCCACAACGTTCGTGTCGTAGACGCGGCCCAGCGTCGGCGCGAAGTCGTCGGCACCCCTGTCGTTTTCTCCGGACGGATAGGCGTACCAGGTTACCCCGTCTTGGCTGACAGAGACCTTGCCCTTTTCGACGAAAGCCGAGCCACCGTTGCGGGTCAGATTCGGATCACCGTTAGACCAGCCTTCCCCCCCGCCAATAACCTGAAAGCTGTTTCCAAAAACAATGAAGTCAACGCCGTACGGATTGGCTGGATTGTCATAGACGCGGTGGTCAAAGGCGAGCGTCAACGAACCGCCCTTGCCAATCGTGACCATCTCATGGGAACGAAACGCCGGATAGACGGGCACCACCGGAGCCGGCTCGTCGAGCGGAATGTACCAGTCGTCACCCGTGGTGTCGACCGTAGGCCGGCCGAGCGCTGTGGTGGGATCAGTGTAGGGGTCGCCGGATATCCAGTCGTAATAGGAACCAGAACCTTGGACATAACTCTCGACTGATGCAGCAAAGGGATAGCTGAGCGCGGCAGCGGGAAACCCCGGACGGCGCATGCCGCCTTCCACGCTCAGGCTCCATGCGTCCCAAGAACCGTCGCTTAACGGATACGTTTCCATGCCCGCGTCGCCAGCGACGAAGTTGGTGGCGGCGTAGACCGTTTGCCCGCCGCACCGCCAATGACTCCATGTGCCCGCGAGGCAAACGTCACCTGTGTGATCCCATGTGTACGCGGTCCAGCGAACATCGTGCGCACCGGTTTCGGGCAGGATGTCGCCGCTCCGCGTCGGACGGCGGTATTCGATTCCCCAGACCCGCGTGCCGCCGCCGGTTGTCGTCTCGAAGCCCGTCAGACCGGAGTCGGCACTGGTTACGGCGCGCCACAGATCGAGCGCCGTGGCGGTTCCGCTCCAGCGGAAGCCCCACGCCAGCGCGTGGGGCCGCGTGCCGTCATGCCAATCGACCACAAGCGCCGAGCGGTTCGTCCCCGAACCGCACCAGTGTTCGATATCGTCCAATGAAAATCCGAAGGCGGCATTCTGCGCGGCGCCCGCCGCGCAGAATGCCAGCACAACTCCGGCAACGGACGCGCGTCCAGCCGGCCAACGTTTTATCCATCGCATCACATGCAGGGTCATTGCAACCTCCGAGGCTCTTGCAAAACCTCTCGTGGCATGGGCGTCCCGCCCATGAAACACGGGCAAGATGCCCGTGCCACACCTGTAGGCAAGGGGTTTTGCAAGAGCCTTCTCCTTAAACTATTTCACTATGAACATCGTACGCCGTGAAGGGCGGTACGCCGCCTCAACCGTGGCATTCTGGTTTGCCGTGAATGTCGCACGGTTGCCATCTGTTTTCGCGCCTTGCGGCAGCGCCACCCAACGGTCGAAGGTGTAACCGGCAATAGGGCGAGCGGTTATCGTTACTGATTCCCCCGATGCGTAGGTACCTGTGCCCGCCACCGTTCCATACTCTGACAACACCGCGCTCACGCGGTAGGTACCGAGGTAGGCCGCCACGTCGACCAGTCCGCAGATTTCGCCCTGCTTGTTGTTCGGGTCGGTCATTTTCACGTAACGGATCCATTCGAAGCCGGATTCGGCCAAATCGAAACCCGTGCCGCCGGCCGATCCGTTGTACAAGCTGATGGCCCGCGCCGCGCTGATGTTGGTGATCCCGGCAGCGGCGAGCGCCGGATCGACCGGTTTCGTCCAGTCCATCTCTTGTGACGACCAATCGTGCGCCTCCCAATCCCACATGAATGGCTGCGTCGGCCACAGCGTGTCACCGAACACGTTGGTGTAGGTGTACCAAGGCCCCTCCGCGTATTGCGCCACGCTCACGGTCACAGGCTCGCCGAAGGTGCCGCCGCCCCCAAACGTCGGGAGCATGTACGCCTCCAGATTACTGTTCGAATAAGTGAAGCCGCCGCCGGTGAAGAACGCATTGCCGTGGACGAGCAGATCAATGCCGTATGGGTTACGCACATCGTTGCTGACCGCCTGCGCAAATTCCACAACGATCTGCCCGCCCTGTTTCAGTCCGCATCCGTTGTTCTGAAGTTGGGCGGCGGGCGCGCTCGCGTACGGTGTTCCGACAAGGGAAGCATTCGTCGTGCCCTTGTTCCAAGCGGGCCAGACCAGCGAGATCTCGCGGACCGATGCCCCCTGAGATGGCCACAGGTCGTCCTTGTCGGCAACGCAAGGCTTGCCGAGCACCGCCGCCGGATCTTTCCACATTGCGCTACTATGGTAGGGTCCGTTGGTTAGATCGGGCACAAGTGCTGTTGCAAACGGATCGCGGAACACCGCCTCAATCGTGTGATCGGCGGTGACCGCAGTGAACGTATAGGACGCGACCGCCCCGACCGAGACGCCGTCCACGATTACATCGGCGATCTCCGGCCCGAAGGAGAAGGTCACGCTGCTGCCGTCCTCCACGCCTTGGTCGCGGTTCGGCCACATCGTGCCATAAGCTCCACAGGTCACATCGACCACATGTACCGGTGCTCCGAATGCGACCAGTGCGCCATCATTGCTGATGTAGTAGAGGTTGCCGTGATCCAACGCCGCATTGCCTCCGTTGGGCGACACCGTCGCCAGAACGGCACCCGTATCGGCATCCAGCATCCCGTACGAACCCGACTGGCTTCCTTTGGATCCGCCGGGGCAGTACACGACGCGCTTCCCGGAGCCGTTGTCTTCGGCATAGACGACCGAGGCGTTCCAGGTTCCCCATTCGTTGGCAGCCGTGCGCCAGACCTGCGTGGCGGTCGATCCGTCAAAGCAAAAGGCGTAAGGACCGTCCTGCCACTCCGCACCGCAGACGTAGATACGTCCGTCGCCGCCCACCGCAGGCGTATAGTCCCCAGAAGGGGCGACGTCATCGCCCGAGTAGGCCACGGTCACACCGTTCACCGCGTCGCAAACCAACAATCCGGAGTAACCGTAAAAATCGTAACCGGCGGCGATAACCCGGCCGTGTACCGCGTCGTACGCGATCCCGCCGTAACAGAGGGGCTCGAAGCTGCCCGCGCTCACCCAGCGGCGAAGTCCCGTCAGCGCGTCGATAGCCGCGATGCCGCCGCGCCCTTCGGCCCAGCCGCCTTCCGTACCCACGGTCGTATAGATCAGACGCAGTGCCGGATTGTATGCCACCGCCCCCTGCCCCTGTCCCGTCAGGTCGAGCGTCCAAGCCGCCGTCCCATCAGCGGTGTGGATCGCGTGCAGACGCGTGCCGCCGCCGAAACTGCCGTAGGTGTGCATATAGCACAGCCCGAGATCGTCGGCGATCGTAACGGCCGCGTTCACAACGGTCGCGTACGTTTCGCCAGAATCTTTCATTGTCGTCAGGTGATAGATCCAGCGCATCGCGCCGCTCTCCGCGTCCAGGCAGTAGACATATTCGCCCGACCCCATGTAGACCTTGCCACCGCTGGCCGACGGCGACGACCACGAGCCGAAAGAAGAAGCGCCCGCGATCTCTGTTTCCCACAGCAGTTCCCCGTCCGACTCGCGGAACGCCAAAACAGCCCCTTCCGCGTTGTAGCAGAAGATCTTGCCTTCATCGACGACAGGACCGGAAGTGCCAAAGGTCGAAGACCCCAAACCACTGCCCACCTGAAAGCGAGGCGACGTATAAACCGAGAGATCGGGGCCGCGCGAGGCGCGTCCGTTATTACCGTCGGTGGCATGAAACTGCTCCCAGCCTCCGGCGAAAACCGCCGGAACAAAAACGACCGCGCTCCAAAAGGCGAGAGCGGCGAGATAAGAAAACGACTGTGTGCGCATGTTAAAAACTCCTTCTTTAAACGGAAAGGCCTCCACAATCCCGGGAAAGGGAAGTGAAGGCCCGCACAAGGCAATTCGCTCCCCTCTTGACGCGAGAGAGGGGACATCCTTCCGGATGTCCGTATACCGTGGAAAGCTCGTCTTCTGACTTCCGGCCTCAAGCCTTCCTCCCGTCTTCCCCCGCTCGAAGGCGGAGTGACATAGTGGGAGGTCGTAGCCGGTTACAGCGGCGCGACCGCGTCCGATTCTCACGGACTTCCGTTCGCTTTCCATCGAATCTGTTATCGCCCAGTCTCTAGATGCGCCCTCCGCGCGGCCAACGGCCGCACACCAAAACAAAAAGCCTTCAAACCGCCGCAAAAGGGGATTGAAGGCTCTCTGACAAAATCCAGAAAACGCCAACACCCTCTTCCGCGGAAGGTTGTTAAGCTTAGCGGGAAGGCTCGTCTTCTGGCTTACGGCATCCGACCTACTCCCGTGTCTTCCCGTCCTAGAAGGACAGTGACTCTTCCGGTTTCGTAGCCGATTACAGCGGCGCGACCGCGTCCGATTCTCACGGACTTCCGTTCGCCTTCCCACTTTTCCTACAAGTAAAGGGGACCGTATCTCTTTTTTTCGGATTTGTCAATCGGCACTTGCGCAGGATGACAAAAAAACATAAAGTGTCACTGTGTTATCAACCGAAAGCGATTTCACTTGAAACCTGACGACGATAGAGGATCTTGCAAAACCCCTTGCTTACAGGTGTGGCACGGGCATCTTGCCCGTGTTTCATGGGCGGGACGCCCATGTCACGAGGGGCTTTTCAAGAGCCGACAATAGACAATAAGAAAGAGGCTTATCATGTCGCCACGTCGCGTCTTCGCGCTGATTATTCTGGCTACGTTCGCATACTCAACATCCACCCTCGCCGCAGGTTTCGGGCTATACGAAGCCAGCGCGCGCGGTAACGCCATGGGCGGCGCGCTGGTCGGTGACACCGGCGATGCTTCCGCCAACTACTACAATCCGGCGAACATGACCGGCCTCAGCGGTACGCACACATTGTTCGGCGTGACCGCTATCCATCCGGTGCTGGATATTACCGCCAACGGCGAGAAGAACAACCTCGACTCCGGCTGGTTCACACCGCCCCACGCGTATGTCACCCACCAGCTCGCCGACGACTGGTTCATCGGCTTTGGCCTCTACACAGAATACGGCTTGGGCACGAAATACGACAACGACTGGAACCTGAAGTGGAGCAGCACCGAAACCACGTTGGAAACGATCACGCTCAATCCCAATCTTGCCTACAAGGTCACTGATCGCCTTTCGGTCGCCGCAGGTCTGCGCGTGATGTATCTGGACTTTGAGCACTGCAAGACTCCTTACGACAACGAGACGATCGGTGCGTTGCCGCCTCCTTACCCACCGTTGCCGGTGATCGGCAGTATGCGTACTCGCGTCAAGGGCGACTCCTGGGGATACGGATACAATCTCGGCGTGTCCTACAAAATCCTGGACAATCTGGACGCCGGCTTCGTCTACCGCTCACGCGTACGCCACACCGTGAAGGGCGACGTCAATGTCAACAGTTCGGCACACACGACAGCGCCGGTCACCCTCCCCAACCCCCTGCCGCACGGCAGCGCCTCGGCGCGCGGCGAGATCGAACTGCCGCCTTCCTGGACCGCCGGTCTGAACTATCGCCCGATCGAACGCCTCAACATCGGCCTCGCCGCGATCTACACCGAATGGAGCACCTACGACGACTTGACGATGACCTTCGGCCCTACGCTCAGCAACCGGGCCAAGCTGCCGCGCTCCTCTGAACCGAAGAATTGGAAAGACGTCTGGCGCCTCGGTCTCGGCACCGAATACCTGCTTACCGAACGCTGGTCGGTACAGGGCGGCTACGTCTACGATATGGATCCCATCAACAAGAGCCATACCGACACCATGCTTCCCCCCGGTGACCGCCACATCTTCAGCACCGGCGTCGGCTACACGGTCAATACTTGGACCTTCAACGGCAGCTACGGTCTCATCATGATGAAGAGCTGCTCACGCAACGTCAGCAACGGTACCAAGAGCGCGAGCGTCGATTTCGACGACGGCTTCTGCCATCTGATCGCCCTCTCGGTCGCCAAAAGCTTTTAGCCCCGTACCAGCGCACGCACTGCCCAGAAAACGAAGAGGCCGCACACCGCCAACTTGAGCACGGTGCCAGCCAGGAAGCCTAGAAACGCGCCGAACCCGGCCTTCAGGGCGGAGCGCCCACCGCGTCCGCCCAACCGTTCACCACACACCGCACCCAGAAACGAACCGACGACAAATCCGAACGGCGGGAAAAAAACAAGTCCGATCACCGACCCCAACACGCAACCCCAGATACCCCAGCGCGTTCCACCCCAGTGCCGCGTGCCGGCCACCGGTACCACTGTATCCGCCACCTGAACCGCGATCACCAGCACCAACCCGAATACCAACGCGCTCACACTCAATTCGACCCGCGTCGTCAGATGCAACACCAACAGCCCGGCATACGCCAGCGGCGGTCCGGGCAGCACCGGCAGCAGGCAGCCCGCCAAACCGAGCACCATAAGAAGCATGCAGAGAGCGATCAGTAGACTATCCGTCATACGCGCTGTTCTCCGTCAATCCACACGAGGTTCTCGCCAAACTCTTTGTTTGCAGGTGTGGCACGGGTATCTTGCCCGTGCTTCATGGGCGGGACGCCCATGCCACAGGGCGGTGTGGCACGGGCATCTTGCCCGTGTTTCATGGGCGGGACGCCCATGCCACGAGGGGTTTTTCAAGAGCCTCCACACGAAAACCCAGTCCGGCGATCTTCGCCAGCAACGCATCCGAGGCGTGCGCCACCTGCACCCGCGTGGAAGCAAACTCGCGACGCATCGGGTAACGGCTGCGTTGCGCATCAAACGCCGCAGCCCGCGCGGCATCGTCGGCCACGCACGAATCCGCAAGACGCCGCGAATCAGCCTCGATGTCGTACACCGCCAGCACCAGTTCGCGTAGCACATCCTCATCGGCGCGCCCCGCCGCATCGCCACGCCACAGCGGCAACGACGGCTCCGGCAACGTGAACGGATAGGTAGCCTGCACGCCAAGAAAATCGCAGGCGCGCCGATAGACAATCGCTGTGCCGTTCACCTTGCCCTCGTATGCATGCCCCGCGATGTGCGGGGTCGACAACGCGGTACGCGTCAGCAGTTCTGGACGGTAGGCCGGTTCGCCCTCCCAACAGTCGATCACCGCGTGCGACACATGACCGCTATCCAAAGCCGCCAGCAGCGCATCGGTCGCGACCACCGGACCGCGCGCCGCATTGATGAGCACCGCGCCTGGACGCAGGCGCGCGAGCCGCGCCGCATCCAAAAGATGGAAGGTAGCATCTTGTCCGTCGCGCGTGAGCGGCACATGACAGGTGATGACATCCGACTCCTCCAACACGCGTTCAAGCGAAACGAATGCAGCGGCCTCGGCGTCAGCCGGATCACGCTGGCGCGGCGGATCATTGGCCAACACACGCATCCCGAGCGCCCTCGCATGCACGCAGACCCGGCGACCGACATTCCCCACGCCGATCACCCCCAGCGTACGGCCCGCGAGCGTCAATCCGGTCCGTCCGCCCAGCCAGAGCAATGCCGCCGTGATGTAAGTCGCGACACTCTCCGCATTGCAACCCGGTGCGCCGGTCCAGACAATACCGCGCGACGCCAAGTAGGGAATATCGATGTGGTCGGTTCCGATCACACCCGACCCGTAGAAACGCACCGCACTGCCGTCGAGCAGACCGGCGTTGATCCGCGTGGTCGAACGCGTGATCAGCAACTCAGCGTCACACACGTCATCGGCTGTGATCTGGCGACCGTCCTTGAGCGCCACCTCGCCCAGCGTGCCGAACGCCTCGGCCGCATAGGGCATGTTTTTATCGCACACGATTTTCATAGCGTCCCTCAAAGAAGTCGATCCCTCAAAAGAAACTCATACTGGTCTTCTTGAACTCCTTGACAGAGAGCAGCACCTGTCCGTCCGCCAGCCCCGCCTCACGCGTCAAGCGCTCATAGAGCTGCTGCGTCTTAAGCCAATCCGACGTATGGATCATGGCGTAGAGCCGGAAGGGAAAGATATCCACGCGCGGTCTCTCGTAGCAGTGGGTGACCTCCGGAAACGCCGCGACCCGGCGTCCTGCCGCCGCCACCTCTTCCTCCGGCATGTCCCAGCAGCACATGCCGTTCGCCTTGAAGCCGATTTTGCGGTGGCGCAACAGTAGCCCGAAACGACGCAGCACGCCGGACGCCTGCCAATCACGAAGCCGTTCGAGAAGGTCTCCCTCCGTCATGCCGAGTTGTTCCGCGACACCCTTGTATATACGCGCGCAGACCGGCACATCTCCCGCTAGCGTGCGCACAATCGCGCGATCTGTTTCGCTCAGCACGACAGTATAGGTGGACTCGCGTACCGGCGGCAAACGCGACTCCACCCGCTCATCGCGGTCGCGCGTACGGAGATCAAAGACCACATCGATCTTAAATCGCCGCGTGGCCGGCAGTTCATGGATGCCGTACGGTTGGCATGCGGTACGTAACCGCTGCAATTCATCAGCAAAATCCGCACCCGGCGCGGCCAACGTAAACCACAGATTCGGCCAACTCCGGTCGCCCGGGCCGCCCGGCAGATCGCGCGGCAACTCCTTCGGCCAGCCACGCTCGTAGGCGTGAGTCACGCCGCGTACCGCCGACACCTTTTCCGCCACCCCCGCCAGCCGGACACGCGGCACCGTCATGGCACACAACGCACTGCGGTAACCTAGACGGCGCGTATCAAAAACCGCCCCGAAACGGCGCGCCTCACCCGACGCCAACAACCGCTGTACCAGCGCCAGCACCGCCTCTTCAGAAAGCCCGCACATCGCGCCCATCTCTGCAAACGGCCGCTCTGTCAGCGCGACCCCACACTGGAGCGCCACCAGCGCCGCCGCCTCTTGTTCACTGAAATCAGACATCATCTCTCCTGAGTCAGGTCGAAAACCGCTTTACAGTAGCAAAAGCGCGGGGGCGTGTCCAAATTCGGTTTTTTGCCCTTGCTCCACTTACCCAGACCTGCGATATTACGGGCTGTTCTGTGTCCCGCGTCCATGCACGTGTGCATGGCGTTGGGCATTACCCTACAGGCTGAAACCATGATATCATCCCGCCCCCCGTCCTCTCCTATCCGCGTCCTCGGCATTGACACCTCGCTGCGTTCAACCGGCGTAGGCATTCTGGATGCGGTGGGGTCGCGTCTGATGCCGGTCTATTTCGGCACCGTAAAAAATCCGGCGGACCGCCCTTTGTCAGCTTGCCTGCTGCACTTACAGGAAAGCATCGAGAAACTGATTCAGGCGCATGAGCCGCAGGCGGTCGCCATTGAAGGCGTCTTTTACGCGAAGAACGTAAAAACGATGTTGATCCTTTCCCATGCGCGCGGCGCGATCATTGCGCAGTGTGCCCGCATGGGCATCCCGGTTTACGAATACGAGCCGCGCCGCGTCAAGCTGGCGGTTGTCGGCACCGGCGGCGCACAAAAAGAGCAGGTCCAGAAGATGGTCAAAACGCTGCTCAACCTCCCCGAAGTGCCGCAGAACGACGCCGCAGACGCCCTCGCTCTGGCCATCACCCACCTGCACAACCGTTCGCCGCTCGCCGCCCTTTCAGCTTCGCCGATTTGATAGGTAATCTGCGTAATCTGTGCTAATCTGTGGATAGAAAAACCCGAGCAATGCCAAACTAATGGACTCACCCCTACTCGATGTTTTGTACTTGTTCGCGCACGGTTTCGAGCCCGGCTTTGAATGCGATCACAAGGCGCGAAATCTCCGCGTCATTGGCCTTTGATCCGGTCGTGTTGATCTCGCGGAACATCTCTTGGCAGATGAAGTCCAGCGTACGCCCGCACGGTCCGCCAGTGTCAAAGACCTTGGTGACCTGCCCGAAGTGGCTGGCGAGTCGCGTCAGCTCTTCACTCACGTCGCAGCGATCGGCGAAAACCGCCACCTCGCGCGCGATCAAGGCGGGGTCTACCAATTGACCGTCGCCGAGCAACTCGGCCAGTCGCCGCTCCAGCATCGCCTTGTAGGCGATCGGCACCGCCGGTGCCAACCCCGCGATCTCACGGCTCAACACTTCGAGCGCGGTAAAACGCTCACGCAGATCCCGCTCCAACGCGCCGCCTTCGCGCAACCGCATCGCCTCCAGATTCTCCAGAGCGGCCTGCGCCGCCCGCTCCACCAGCGGCCAGACCTCAAGCGGATCGTCCGGTAGCACACGTGGGCGCAACAGGTCCGGCAGGCGCAGCAACGCGGAGGCTGTCAGGTCATCGGTGAGCCCCAGTGCCTGCGCCGCAGCGCGTACCGCGTCGATCTGCGCCGTGAGGTGCGCAAGGTCCAGCGTATCAGCAGCACCGGCCTGCTCGGCCGCCGACACCGTCACCGATCCCTTCACGTACCCCCGCGTCACACGCGTACGCACCAGCGCCTGAATCTTGGCGTCGAGGCTTGTCAGTTCACGCGGCAATGAAACCGAACAGTCGAACTGCTTGCGGTTGACCGCGCTCAACTCGACCACCACCTTCACAGCCCCCTCACTCGCCTCGCCGCGACCGAACCCCGTCATACTTTTTATCGCCATTCTTCTGCCCACTCCTCTTCTTTTCTCTGGAGGGTCTTGCAAAACCCCTTGCCTACAGGTGTGGCACGGGCATCTTGCCCGTGTTTCATGGGCGGGACGCCCATGCCACGAGAGGTTTTGCAAGAGCCTCTCTGTATTAAAAAATCGCCTTTCCCTGCACGGTCCAGCGGATCAACGTACCCGCAATCGCGCCCAGATACGCCGGATAGATCACGCACAAAACCGGCAGCCGCAATAGCCCGACACCACGCCGTACGACCAGATGGAACACCAACGGCACACCGACCGCCGCCGCGATCACGCAGAGATCCGCGCGGGTCTTCGGATACTCGTTCCATAGGTTTGTAAGCATCACCCAAAGCAAGGCAACAGCCACCGCCGCGAATCCGCAACGCCACCGCCAACCCATCCGTTCACGCAGCGGCGTCAGCAGTTGCTGCAAGCCAAGCACCCAGGAGCCCAGCACAAAGCCGCCCCAGAAGACCCAGTGACCTAGTTCGTCGTCCAAATACCGGAGCGATGCGAAAAGCTCGGGCAGTTTCGCCTGACTACTGCGATAAAAAGACTCCATGCGATTGGTCGGATCGTGCATACCCATACCGCAGGCGATGAAGTAGATCGTCAGAACCATCAGTATCTCGACTGTACGGCTCGGACGTCCTTGTGCCACCGTCCGCACCAGCAGCCAGAACAGAACCCCGATCGCGGGCGCAAAGACAAACATGGAGAGCGCCTCGCGGATTCGCAGGACATCGCCGAATGGCCGAAGCTGCCATGCGGGCGGACACATGCGGCTGACCCCGGCCAGCAGACTGACCACGCACAACAACACGAACAGCCACAACAGCCGCGTCAATATTTCATGGTCTGTACGCTCGGAAAGCATCGGCACCTCACAATCCCAACGGTACCGCCCCCTTGAGTGTAACGCCCTGCTCGATCTTCAACTCCGCACGAATCAGTTCGCCCCGCTGGCTATGACGGC
>DAOTMQ010000036.1:0-20821 GCA_035450385.1 Kiritimatiellia bacterium
GTGATCATCGTGGCCTGCCTTTGCTTTTTCGCCATCTTCCAATACGCCAACCTGTTCGCTTCCAAGGCCGTCTTGAGCCACGCGGCCGCGCGCGCGGCGCGTTCCCGGGCGGTGGGATTCAACCGGTGGATGGTTGTGAAAAGCGCCCGCGTGGCGGCCATACCGGCCTCCGGGCGACGTCTGACGCCGGCATCCGTCGGTGTCGATCCCGCCGTCAGAGCCGCGCTCCAGAGAAACCGCGTCGGTGATATCTGGGACTTGGCGCTGGAGACCGATGTCCGTTCCCCGGGCACCCAACTGGAAGTCGCCCGCGTCCCCGACTATATGGACAGCGATAACGACGCCACCGCCGAGCACCTGCTTAATTACGAGCTCTGGGACGCCCTCTCCGTGGACATCAGGGAGCCGATGAATGTCGGTGGGCTCACCCCTGGCGTTCTGACCGTGAACCTGTATCAGCGTCACCCCCTGCTCATCGCGCTCGGTCCGCTGGCCCGTGGAGAACTGCGTGATGTCGGCGAAGACGAGGAGTTGGCGCTCGGGGCGTTCTATTCGATCGAAAGCCACTATCCGCTCTACATGGAGGATATGAACTGGTGAGGCGCAGGCACAGATCCGGATCGGAGGTGCCGTCCGTCCGTTCCGGACAGGTGGCGGTCTTCCTGTTGCTCGCGATGACCGTCCTCGTCTTCATGCTGCTTTTCATCGTCGACCTGCACAGTATCATCCAACGTAAAAACCAGACCCAAAACGCCGGTGACGCCGCAGCCCTCGCGGCGGCACGTTGGCAGGGTGCCACCCTTAACCTCATGGGCGAACTGAACCTGTTGCACGTGTTGGCACTCGTCAATAATCAGACCAACGCGGTCGACGCCATCACCAATATGCAGGCACGGCTCAACTTCACCGGCCCGATGACCGCGCTCTTCGCAGCCCAAATCGCCGCCAAGAACAATCGCATGTATGTTGACCCCGAAATGACCGACCTCCTGCGCGAACATGTCAGCACCATCCGCATGCAGTATGCCTCCGTCTTCGACGGTGAACTCTACTTCCCGGAACCCTGGCCGGGCGCTTGGCCGCAGGTCGCCGACATGCTCAGTCAAGTCGTCGCCGACGGTATCGCGGCCGGTCCCGACAACGCCCAGTTCTTCCTTGATCCCTCCACAGACCACATCCTCATGCAGAAAGACTTTTACGACGCCGTCATGGGGCAAAACTGGTGCTGGTTTTATCTCCATGTCCGCGGCTTGCTGGAGTCCTATTCCTCCTTCCGCGACTGGCCCGCGTTGCCTGACCTAGGCGTGGCCGATTACTCAGATGCCGAAATCTTTGGCATCGGCCTCTTCCCGATGACGGCCCGTCTGGATACCTTTTTCTCGGCATCTGAACTTGAAGCGCGCTTTCATGAGGCCGGGTTTAACACTGTTTCCGCCGCAGAACTCGCCGGTACCAATGTGATGCAGAGCGGCGAGACCTGGTACTTTTACAATCCGCGTGAGTGGTCCGAATGGACGCGTATCAAGCCGGACGGTGAGGACAGCTTCCCGGTGACCGGCACTGTGCGTCCGGAATACGACCGCGCCGGCGCTGACGCAGTGGTCCGCGTCTATGCCACCGTTGAGCGCGAAACCCCCGGCGGCGGAGGCGGGCGCCGCAGCAACAAGGTGGTCTGGACTGCGGCCGCCAAGCCCTTCGGCTATCTGGAGGACGGCACCGGACGGCGACCGGCGACCGACGCTTCTTACTTCGCGCTACCCGCTTTTCGCGATGTCCGCCTGATCCCGGTCGATGCCGCCTCCGGATCTGAAAACAGCACCTCTGACGTCGAATGGGTGCGCCATGTGCGCAACCATCTCCGCCCCTATCTCGAAACAGGACCGCAATCCCCAGCCTGCCGCTATTGCCTCGCGCTAGCGACATGGGAAAACGAGGCATTCCGCCAAACGGGCATCGACTGGCTCGAACTCTACCATCAACACTGTCGCGTGCGCTCTTCCGGCGGCCGCCGCGGCGGGGGCTCGCGGAGGGGACACTGATGCGTACATGTGCTCGGTTTCGGATTTCTTTTTTTGACATGATTGTTGCGCCGCATACGGCGCGGCGGCGAAATTTGGAGTGCGGTGACAAGAGCCGCGCTGTGCGCGGGTCGCGGTACCGCTTTCGCTCCGCGCTGTGCGCGGAGCCACTCTTAGTCCGCACACTTAGTCGAATACACTTAGTCGCAACACTTAATCGATTGCGACAGCGACGAAGTGCAAGGACGAAGTGTACCCGACGAAGTGCAGCCGGGCAGGCAGCCGTTGAATTTATCGCCAGCCTGCTGCTGGTCCTGCTCGTGTTGACTGGCATCATCCACGTCGCGCGCTTGGCCAGGACCTCGCTCTTCCTACATGCAGTGCTGCGAGGCGACACCGGTCGACGCGCGATGCGCGGCGGAGTGCTCGCCCGCGCACCAACGCACATTTCTGACTGGAGCCCCGGAGCGGACAACATCCGGCATACGGCTGACGACCAACCCGTCCGCAACGGACTGGCCGTCCTCAATGCAGCGCAAACGCTGACCGACCTTTCCGTCCGCTCCGACTCCGACTGGACGTTTGTCGCACAGGACAGTCGCCTGCCGCTCTCCATGATCCGACTGCGCGATTCGCCAAACTCCGCCACCATCGTAGGGTTCGTCCATGGCGAAGAGACCCTGCATGTGCCCGTCGACCACGTGCTGCGCGAACTCGTCTACGACAAAGACGACGTGGCCATCAAGGAAGAAGTCTGGATGCCGTTGATGGGAGGGCTCTATTGATTTTGACCAACATGATTAAAATGATTGTTGCGCCGTGCGCGGCGTGGCGGCACCGCTTTCGTTCCGCGCTGCGCGCGGAGCCACTCTTAGTCCACACTCTTAGTCGAATGCACTTAGTCCCCGCACTCCAAGTTCTTTCGTCAGGCTTGCGGTCACGACGCCATCCCATAAAAATCGTCGCGCTGCTCGTTCTGCTCACGTCCGCGCTGGACGCCGAGGTCTTTTGGCGCGTTCCATCCGATGCCAGCGCAACGCTGCGCGCACTTGGCGGCGCCCGCGTGTACGCCACCGATGTCGAAGTCAATGGCGCACCCGGTACTTTGGCGGCCTACGCTTTCAACGAGTCCCCCGCCACGCTCGGCCAGCGCCTGTCACGCCGCTTCAATCTGTCGTCAACCGCCGCCGGCCCCGGTGCCATCGGTCGGAGCACCTCATGTTTGATAACCCACGCCAGCAAGAACAGCCTGCAACGGCTACTCGTGTTGCCGTCGCCCGCCAGCCGTGACGACAGCGTGGTACTCGCCTTCGAACAATCGCTGCGCCATGCGGCCGCCGCACGCCAGCAGCCACCGGCCTGGCCCGACGGCCTGCCCGTCCTGAATGCCACGCCCCGTTTCACCGCGCTCTGCGCCAAGACCCGCACACGCTTTGTTACTGCCGATGCCGACGCCACTCCCGAAGCCGCCGTGCAGGACGCCGCACGCATCCTCACGGGAGCGGGCTGGAGCGAAACCACGCCCACAACCCCCACCTTCAAACTCTTCGTCTCCGGCCGGAAGCAGTGCATACTCTTCGCGCACGCATCATCCCCGTCGGACAACACCCAGATTAGTCTCTTGCAACGAGAGGGGGCTACCCCTTAAACTCTCCTCGATTCCATTAAACCGAAAGAGCCTTGTATGAAGCAGAAACTCATCCTGATTATCTCCGTGGTCATCGGCCTTTTCGCCGCCTTCCTGACCCGCTCCTACCTGACCGCCAAGGACAATGAGATCGAACGTATGAAGGCGGACTTCTACAGCAGAAACAAAAAGATACCGGTCATCGTCGCCAAGCGTGCCATCCCTTCTGGCACCGTGTTGACCATGGAGGACATCGGCGGACTTGAGGTGCTGGAGAGCGCCGTCAAAGATCACGCCGTGCGGACCGAAGACATCCTCCTGTTGCTCAATCGTAAAACCGTGCGCGCCCTCTCGGCGAACGCGCCGATCTTCTGGACCGACATTGAGGGCGGCGACCCCACGTCGCGCGGCTTGGCCGCCGACATCAAATCGCGTATGCGTGCCATCTCGATCAATGTCAGCGGTGCGGCCTCGGTCAGCGGCATGGTCAGGCCCAACGATCATGTCGACGTGCTCGGCACCTTCTCCTTCCCTTCCAAAACCGTTCAAGGCGAGATGGAACTGGTCACCCTCACGATGCTCCAAGACGTGCTGGTGCTGGCGACCGGCCGCGAAACCGCCAAGTCGCGCTTGTTCTCTGACGCGCGCATGCCCGCCTCGTACAATACCGTGACCCTCGAAGTCACCCCGCGCGAAGCGGAGATGCTGGTCTTCGCCGAACAGATCAAAGGACGCATCTCGTTGGCACTGCGCAATCCAGAGGACGTCTATTTTGAGAAGAGACTGCCGCGCGTCGACTTCCAGATGATCCAGTCCGAGATTGAATCGCTCAACACCTACCGCCAACAGCAACTATTACGCAAACGCATTACGGACTGATCGCACCCGCGCACCCCACGCCCATGAAATTCTTCCTCGATATCGCCTATCCTGACCAAGCCTCGAACCGCTTCGAGTTGCCGCCCGGCCTCTACACCATCGGCCGCGGCGACGCCTGCAAAATCCGGTTGCGCCACCCTGAGGTCAGCGAACGGCACGCGCTTCTGACGTTGCGCGAAACCGGTGTCACCATCGAAGACCTCCACTCCAGCAACGGTACAATCGTGGGGGGCAGACCCATCCAAGAGCCCACACGGCTGTGCGCCGACGACGTGGTCAGCCTGGGCCCCTGTCTGTTACGCGTCTCGTCTGACGAGTCCGCCGCTTCCGATGCTTCGGTCGCGCCCGTTGCCCCCGCCGTACCGCAGCCCGAACCGCCACGCGTGTACGCTCCCGAACCAGCGGCTGTGCAACCACCCCCGGCCCCTGCCCCGCCCCCACCCCCGGCGCCGGTTGACCCGATGGCCACCATCATGCGCGAAATCAAAAACCAGATCCACGGTGAACTGATCCAGCGTCTGGACCTCAAGCGCATGACCGTATCGCGTATCGGTACCGACGAGTTGCAACAGAAGGCCCGCGAAACCATCCGCACCATCATCTCGGAGGTTCGCCGCAACCGGAAACTGCCCACCGGCATCGATCCCGCGCGTCTGGAAAAAGAGATCTACGACGAAGCCGTACGCCTTGGTCCACTGGAAGACTTTCTGGCCGACGACTCCATCACCGAAATCATGGTCAACGGCCCCGGCCAGGTGTTCGTCGAACGCAACGGCCGCATCGAACTGACCGGACAGACCTTCATGGATGACGAGTCAGTGCTAGGCGTCATCGAACGCATCGTCGCCCCGATCGGCCGACGCATCGACGAAAGCCAGCCCTATGTCGACGCCCGTCTGCCGGACGGCTCGCGCGTCAACGCCATCATCGCGCCGCTCTCCCTGATCGGCCCCTGCATCACCATCCGTAAATTCTCCAAACGCGCGCTGACCGTTGACGACTTCATCGCCTTTGGCACCTGGACGCACAACATCGCAGAATTCCTGCGTCTCTGCGTCATCATGCGCAAGAACATTGTGGTCGCAGGTGGTACCGGTTCCGGAAAAACGACACTGCTCAACGTGCTAAGCGGCTTCATCCCGCCGACGGACCGCATCATCACGATCGAAGATGCCGCCGAACTGCGCCTCGTCCAGCCCCATGTGATCCGCCTCGAAGCCCGCCCGCCCAACATCGAAGGCCGCGGCGCGATCACCATCCGCGATCTGGTCCGCAATGCATTGCGCATGCGGCCGGACCGGATTATCGTGGGCGAGTGTCGCGGCGGCGAAGCACTCGATATGCTCCAGGCAATGAACACCGGGCACGACGGCTCGCTCACCACCGTCCACGCGAACTCGCCGCGCGATGTCATCTCGCGTCTCGAAACCATGGTATTGATGTCCGGGCTGGAACTTCCTTCGCGCGCCATCCGCGAACAGATCGCCTCGGCGATCGACCTCGTGGTGCATGAATCGCGCCTCAGTGACGGCTCGCGTAAAGTGACCTGTGTCTCCGAAGTGGTCGGACTCGAAGGCCTGCAAGTCGTGATGCAGGATCTTTTCGAGTTCGAGCAGACCGGCGTCGATGAAAAAGGCAAAGTTCTCGGACGCTTCAGGCCGACCGGCGCGGTGCCGACCTTCTTCGAGCACATCAAGAGCCGCGGCCTGCATCTGGACCCCGCCATCTTCGATCCTGCCAAACAAGGCGGTGACGCATGACGCCCGGTACCCTCACAGCGCTCGGCTGGTCTGCGACCGCACTGATCGGTCTAGCCTTCACTGGACTGGGCTACACCGTCGTGCGCGCCTTCGGCTCCGGTGCAGGCGCCTACGCCGACTCCATGTCCGAGGAGGCCTCGCGCCGTTTCGAGGACCTCTTTCTCTTCATTCCGGCGAAACGCATCTCCGATATCGGTCGCGCTGCAGCCGCCGCCGTTTTCTTGCTCTGTTTCGTGCCGCTCTTTGATCACACCAATCTGGTCTCGACGGTCGCCGGCACCGTGCTCGGCTTGACCTTCGGCGTGCTCGCGTTGATGGCCCCCTCCAAGTTGCTCGACATCTTGCGCGACCGCCGCCGCCGTCTATTCAATGAACAACTCGTCGAAGCGCTCGGCAGCATGAGCAATGCCCTGCGTGCAGGCTTCAGCATCAACCAAGCCTTCGAGTCCGTGGTGCAGAACGGTGAGAAGCCCATCTCCCAGGAGTTCGGCGTCATGTTGCAACAGATGCGCGTGGGCATGAACTTTTACGACGCGCTACAGAGCCTCGACAATCGGGTCGGCTCTGACGACCTGACGCTGGTGGTCACCTCAATCGATATCGCCCGTCGCACGGGCGGCAACCTGACGGAAATCTTTGACAAGATCAGCCTGACCATCCGCGAGCGCATGCGCATCGAGCGGCGCGTACAGACGCTCACGGCGCAGGGACGCCTGCAGGGCATCATCGTCGCCTGCATGCCAGCACTGCTCGGCATGGCCATGACCTTCATCAAACCAGAGATGATGATTCCCTTCTTCAAATCCGTCAACGGCATGATTGCCATCGGCCTCACCGCCCTACTCATCGCGGTCGGCTGGTTTTTCATCAGCCGCATCATCCGCATTGATGTTTAACGAGCGTCCCCGCGAGTTACACTTAGTCGCTACACCTAGTCGTTCACACTTAGTCCCTACACTTTGCAACTCAGTGGACGGGACTTCCAAGCGACGCATCAGTTTCTTTGATAATTTTGCGAAAAGCCTTGTCGATCTTCTTCTGTTGTCTCGGTGTAGGATGCTTCATACTTGGATTCTGATCCTCCTGGGTGACCTTAATGCCGAACTATTTGAGCATAACCTTCTGAAACTGCTTCAACGTCTCCTTTGACAAATATTTCTTGATAACCTCTCTGGTTACTCCTTGAGCGGCCTTGATTGCCGCATTTTGTGCCAGTTGACTGGCAACATTGATCCCGAATACGGGTATCAGAAGCTCCCATGTGGCTTCTTCGTCAGTGAAGAAGTCGGGATCGTAAAGCACGGCAACCTTTGCTGTGGCAATGACTTCCAGTTTGACGGTGATAGCCACGTCCCAGATGGCTGCGGGTACCATAGTCCAAAAATTCGATGGCAGCCCCGTAGCGAACCCAGATGCAGCAGCTTTCAGTTGAGCCCGTGAGAAGATCTTGTGTGCTAGTTGCTCGCGGCTTGCGCCCTTCATCTCCCGGCGCAAGGCATCGACAGACGCTTGGATCGCTGGCACATCAATATCAACTACCCATTGAAGCGTCTTCGTAAGAGCTGTCTCATCAGTCTTGGAACGGTCTTTCATAAGTATTCCTCTCTCCAGTTGAGTACACCTTCACCTTATCGTGTTCCTAAATTAGGAACAATCGTTTTCGCGGTTTTTTGATTTTTCTAATAGCAAGCAACCTAAAGTTCCAAACAAAAGCTTGTTCCGTTTTTGGGAACACCATACTCGCGACTCTATACTGGACGGGTATGAAAACCATCCACTCCGCCGAGTACCGGGCTTTGCTGGGCTGGTTGCGCGAACAGCGCCAGTCCCGTGGGCTGACCATGCGTACTGTGGCGGCTAAGTTGGATGTCCCTCACTCTTGGATATGTAAGATCGAGACCGGTGAGCGACGACTAGATGTCTGCGAATACCTTGACCTATGTCAGGCGATCGGCTGCGACTTCCAGAAGGGCATGCGTATGCTCGTGGACGCGAGAGGACGAAAGGCGCACTGATCCGCGCGTGGGGTAGTAGGCGGAACCGAGATCAATAATCGTCCAAACACCTGTCCCTTTGTCGTCTAGGGCACTTCCGACGATGTCCCGATAATCGAAAACACAGAGATTGAGGGTAGCTAAGGAACAGGTATTTAGCCTTGAAAAACTCGCTTGGCGCTTGACTACAGGCATGGTACAACTAAGGGACAGGTATTTGATGCACTATGTTATTTCCACACCTTGAAAGGTGTGGAAATAACCGCCACTTTCGACAAGTATGCAGAAATGCATCCTCTCGCACCGAGCAATCACATCAATACCCTTGATTTTAAAGGCTCATCTCGATCAACGCGACAACATGCCGCACCACTGCGGTGCCTCATATCTGAACCATGCTATTTCCACATATTGAAAGGTGTGGCAGTAGCCGCCCCCTTCGACAAGTATACCAAAATGCACCCCCACGCACCGGACGACCACACTAATACCCCGATTTTAAAGGCTCATCTCGATCAACGCGACAACACACCGCATCACTACGGCACCCTATGTCTGATCCATACCTATTTCCACACCTTGAAAGGTGTGGCAGTTGTTACCCACTCAGCCGTTTATCCTAAAAAGAGCAGTTGAATCTTCAACTCTCTTTGGTTTCAAGGTTTCTGGTTTCATCCAAATCGGGATCGGGATCGCGACTAAGGGACAGGTATTTAGAGAGCCAAACGCAAGATGGATGCGGGGCGATCCGAGACGTCCCACCCTACTTTGACGCACACAACTCCGCCCGCCAGACTTGCGGAACGTCGGCGTCGAAACCGGGATCGTGTCGGGATCGGTGCTTCTTCGTGAGTGTGTTGGCGTACGGTTTTTGCCGCGCACAGCGCGGCCGGTCAAGCAGACGCTTGCCCCGGCGCTTCGCGAGCCCAGCCAAAAGCGTAATTCGCGGTTAACGAACCGTTGACATCGATTCCATACTTTTCTATCATGCTTTCATACTTGTGGAGGTGAATGATGTTGACCGCAGTTGTTGCAGAACGGGGGCAGGTGACGATTCCCAAGGTCCTACGCGACCGTCTGGGGATCAAGCCTGCGACCGTGCTGGCTTTCAGCGTAAAGAATGGCGTTCTGACGGCTGTGAAAGTCGTGCCGGAGGATCCGGTGGCCGCTGTGACAGGATGCCTGAAGACGGATCGGGACTCGGATGAATGGATGGACGAGTTGCGGGGTGAACCGTGATCACTGCCGTCGATACGAATGTGCTGTTGGACGTCTTTTTGAATGATCCGACGTTCTGCCCTGGCTCTGCCAACGCTCTGCGTAAATGCCTTGCAGAGGGTGCGCTGATTGCCTGCGATGTCGTCTGGGCAGAGACGATGGCGGTCTTCCCGACCGACCGCCAGTTCGAAGCCGTCATGTCCGAACTGCAGATCACATTCTCGCCCATGCCGGAAAAAGCTGCCGCGCGAGCTGGGCGACTGTGGCGGTCGGCTCGGAGCGGTGGGACGTCACGCGGCGGTCGTGTGATCGCCGACTTTTTAGTCGCGGCTCATGCAGCCGAATGCGCGGATCGCCTGCTGACTCGTGATCGCGGATTTTACCGTTCGCACTTCAAGGGGCTCTCCCTTGTCGATCCGTTGCGCTTGGCGTTGTCGTAACAGCCTTACCTCTTACCTACTACCTATTACTTCTCATCGCGACCACTTGGTGGTCGCAATGTGCGCTGTTTCGATCCAGTCACGGGCGGCCGCTTCGTCAAGAGTCTCGCTGTACCGGATTTTCTGATACCGCTCCAACAACGTGACGAGCTGTGCCGCACGCTCGTCAGGCAATCGCTCTGCCACACGCTGATACCACTCTGTCCAGCTCTCCGCAGCGCGCCGCCGCAACGGTGCCGGCAGAGCGCGGCGCTCTACGTGGGTCATGGCTCGCGTCAGCTCCTCGCGTAGGCGTGCCTCGGGCGTCATGCGCCACCAGCGACGGCGCCAACGCAACCATGCCAACGCGCCGAACCCCAACGCCACCACCACGCCGGGAACACTCCAGATCATCTGCCAGAGAAACAGGATCAGCAATTCGCCGCCATCGGCCAGAACTTGCAGAAAGTTTGTGTTCCGTAGATAGGCCAGCGTGCGCCGCCATGACGCGGCAAACAGATCAAGCGCGAGCCTGAAGCGTCCCGGCCGCTGCAACGCCGACGGCCGCCCCTCCGGCGGCGTCGGATCGACAATCAGCCAGCGCTCGGATGCGCCGTCCCACACCTCGACCCAGGCATGGCCGTCACGCTCCCGCACGACCCATCGTGCCAGCCAAGGATTCCAGTCGCTGCAGACAAACCCGCCGACCATCCGCGCGGGAATACCACATTGACGAAACATCAGCGTCGCCGCACTCGCAAAAAATGTGCAGGAGCCCTCTTTACGCATCATGAAATCAATCAACGGATCGGGATTGGCCTTCATCCTTATGCCGAGGCGGTAAGCAAAACGGGCTGAGAAATCAGCGTCGACACACCGTACCGCCTCACCGACCGAAGACGCGGTCGCGAGTCCCGCGCAAGACTCAACCCAGTTCGAGACCGCACCAGCCAGCGAACGGGGCACTTCAAGATACACCGCCGCATTACCCTCCGGTTGCGGCCATGCACGATCCATCATGCGCTGCGGATCGACCTCAATTTCGTATGCGTCCGGAAACGGCCCGCTCGCCGTCACGCTGCCATTCGTCTCAGCCATCGGTACCACGCCAACGCAACTCAGCGCCAAACAGGAGCCGGGCAGACAGAAGCCCCCCAACAGGCGCGGTGCCAAAATCTCCACCCGCCACGTCTCACGCTGCTCAGTAGCAGCCACATCCGAACGCAGCAGGTAACGCGGATACTGCGGCCGTGCCGCTCCGCCGGCAACAGCCGACGGCTCCAGCGGCACGTTGGGCTTCACTACGTCCCACCGGCCCCGGTCATACTGCAAGTAAACGTTCTCGCGCAAATACCCCGGCATATTGCCACTGCGGATCGCCGCCACCATGCGTGTCCGTTGCCCGAAATCATGCGGCACCGGCAAATTGAGATTGATATCCGACATCCGGCGTCGCGGCAGACGCTCTGAGAAAAACATCATTCCGTAGAGGCGACGTTGCACCTGCTTGATCCCGAGTCCAAGCGGTTCCTGCAACGCCAATGACGCACCGGTTACAAGGACCAGGACCACCACCCGCTGGGCGAGTTCCCGCACGCCGGGCACCGCATGCTCACGGCCGCTTCCCTGCGTCAACCGCTGTGCCATATCCGCCGCCAGCAGCAACACAACCGTCCCGCCCACCATCCACGGTGCGGCATCGCCCACCGCGCCCGGTATCGCATCCGGTCGCCCGAGCGCGGTCATCGCAAGCGGTATGCCGCCCAGCACAACCAAGGTCACCGATTGCGCTGCGGGCCGGAAAAACAGCGACGTAACCCCGAATGCGAAAACAACCGTGACCACCCGGTCCAACATGCGGCTTTCGTCCTGCGCATCATCTGGCGGCACGATCCGCTCCACATTTGCCGCCAAGAAAATCACCGTCAGCACAATCCCGCTCCAGACTATCCACCGTGCAGTACTCGGCAGTGCGCGGCCGCGCACCCACGCCAGCACCGCGACGGCCCCCGCCACCACAAGTAGGCCCATACTGGCGTCGCGGCAATACCACCAGGCACACCACAGCAGGAACAGCGCATTGAAAAAGACTGGCCAGCGGCTGCGGGTCATAGGACGCTCACCTCCCCCCGCAACGCCGCCTTCACGGGCACGCAGACCACCTCCGGCGGCACGCCGGCGCACGATCTGCCATGCGGCACGAGCAAAACCGTTTTTAGGCCGATGCCCCACGCGTCGATCATACGCGCCAGCGACGCGCGACGTTCATCCCACCGCGTAAGAATCAAACAAACGCTCTGGATCGCATGGATCTCAGCAAGCAGCAACGGCTCTAAGGCATCCAGCGGATCGACCCGGCTCGGCTCCACCGCCGCCAGAATGTCCAGCACCGCTTCCAGATAACCGATCCGGCCCTGGCTCACAAAACGATGGACCGCCGGCCCGGCAACCAGCAACTCAAGTACGCGGTCTGTAGTCGAGAGCGTATCGGTCACTGCAGCCGCCAACGAGAGCGCCGCCTCGACAGGCTCGGCGCGCGTGAGCCCCGCCCACAACCGTTCTGCGGTACCGCCCTCGTAGGTGTCCACCAGCACGGCGGTACGCGAACGCCCTTCGGCCTGGAATTCCTTCACGACCGGTACGCCCAGCCGCGCCGACGAGCGCGGGTGAACATGACGCAGGACATCGCCCTCGCGAAATTCACGGCAACCATGGAACTCCAGCGCCTCACGCGCCAGATCGCGGGAAGCCGCGAGTTCATTGCGGTTACGCATGCCTAGCGGAATCTCAAACGTTTCCAAGCGCGTATACCGCGGATAGACCGAGAGCTGGCGCTCGCGCAGCTCGGTCCGGCCCCAACGCCAGAGCCCGCCGGGAAAGGCTGAATCGACGCGCAGCGCCGGCAACGCATAGACGCCGCGCGCCAAGGCGTGACTGGTCGCGGAAACCCGCTCGACGGCACCCGGCGGCAGATAGGCCAGATACGCCCGCCCGCGCCTCAAACTCATCCAATCTGAAAAGATCAGCGTGTCGATGGCCAGATCGCGCGCGCAACGCCGCCCCGGATTGCGGATCGTGTAGTGGGTCTCGAAATGGCTACCGCATTCGACACGGGGCGGCATGCGGATTTCAATCTCCAATGCAGGCCGCCAGAAGAGTCCAGCCACCATGCAGACAACAATCAGCGCCAATGCCGTAAACGCCAGGGGGAGCAAGCGATTTTCAAAACCCACCAGCAGGAACAACAGCACAGGACCCGCGCCGATCAAACCGGACAGATAGAAGCGCGGCGTTGTGTGCGCAATCAGCAGGTAGTAGCTCCAGCACACCAACGGGAAATTACGCGCGAAGCGCGCCCGCCTGCCGTGCTGATAGCCGATCGGCGGATGGCGCAACCGGTGCCACAACCGCCGTAAGCGTGTGGCCCGGGGGCTCATGCGGGCACCGGCTCCGTACGCAGCACCTCGCGCACGACCGCCTCGCCGGTCAGTCCGCTGTGCCGCGCCTTGACATCTGCCATCAGCCGGTGCGCCAACACGGGCACGGCCTGATTCTGCACATCATCCGGCCGCACGGCATCGCGCCCCGCCAAAAACGCGGCGGCCTGCGCGCAACGTCGCAAGTCAAGCGAACCGCGCGGACTCGCCCCCAGCCGCAACCGCGCGTCTTGCCGCGTGCGCGCCACCAGTCGCACGATGTAGTCGAGCACCGACGCCTCCACACCCACCTCGCGAACCGCGCGCTGCACCTGCGCCAACGCATCCGTATCCATCACCGGCTGCAGCGCATCCAGCGGACGGACACTCGTCTGGTCGTTCAGCATCTGCAGCTCGTGAGCGTGATCCGGATATCCGAGCGACAGCCGCAGACAGAAGCGGTCGAGCTGCGCCTCCGGCAACGGATAGGTGCCGTTATACTCCACCGGATTCTGGGTAGCCAGCACCAGAAAGGGCAACGACATCGGACGCGTCTCGCCTTCGGTGGTCACCTGACGTTCGCCCATCGCTTCCAACAGCGCCGACTGCGTACGCGGCGACGCGCGGTTGATCTCGTCGGCCAACACGATATGCGCGAAAATCGGTCCGGGGCGAAACGTGAAACTACCGTTGGCCGCCGAGTAGATCATACCGCCCACGATGTCGGTCGGCAACAGGTCAGGCGTGAACTGAATACGCGAGAAACGCGCCGCGAGCGAGACCGCCAGCGCCTTGGCGAGCGTCGTCTTGCCCGTCCCGGGGACATCCTCGATCAGCACATGGCCGTCGGCCAGCAGCGCGACCAGCAACTGATTGATCGCCTCCTCCTTGCCGCGGATCACCGTCGACAGATTTTCCCTCAGCCGCGCCAGCATACGCAATGGCGCCCATGTTTCATCCCGACTCATATCCATAATGCCAAGTGTAACGGTCACTCCCCGCCACCGCAAGCACGCGGATTGGGAAAGTGATCAAAATGGACCGGGGTTTCTAGTTTCACGCCGTATGAGACTGTTGCAAAACCTCTTGCCGAGCGCACGTGGCGCGGGCATCTTGCCCGTGTTCAAAGGCGGGACGCCCATGCCACGAGGGGTTTTGCAAGAGCTTCGTCTGTTTGGTTTCGGACGGGTTGCGCGATCGTCGAGGGTAGTGTCCCGACGTTCCGCTTGTTCTGCATGGGGTGGGGGGCTATAATGCCCCTGTTTTCAGCGTTTGAAACCATTTGTTGAGAAAGTGTCACAATGAGAATACCTGCGTTTTTGTTAGCTGTCACATTATTGCTTTCCGCGCTGTGTGCCGATGCGGCGCCTGCGTATACGCCGCTGCCACTGGGGACGGGTGCCACCACGGCCTTTGCCGACCGCACACCGGATGACCAGAAGGGCGGCTGGACGGATCAGGGCAACAATGACCTGTCGATCATCAAGCCGGGCACGCTGAAGATATCGGACGTTCCGTTTGCCATTCTGAGTGACGCTGCAACGGACGGCAAGTCGTGCATCGTTTTGGGCGGACCGAAGCGTGCATATCTGCCGCAATCCGCAAAGGTGCCGGTCGATAATGTGCGGGGCGCGTATCTGTATCTGCTGCATGGCGCCGCCTGGTGCCCGCCGGCGAATGAGCAAAAGGTGACGGGGCTGCTGCACATTGATTATGTGGACGGTTCGACCGATGAGTTCCGCGTACGGTGCGGACGTGATGTCGCAGACTGGGCCAAGCCGGACGGCTACAAGAATGCAATCCGCGTCTGGACTGCGTACAACAATAATACGCAGGTCTCGCTGTTCGCCTCGAAGTTCAAGCTCAAGGATCTCGCGGTTAAGGCGATCCGGATGACGGCGCGTGAGAGCGCGTGGATGGTGGCGGCTATGACGATCGGCGACGACACGCGCCTCGCCGGTATCAAAAAACCGATGACGCTCGACAAAACCTACACGGCACCCGTGCTCTCTTCGCCTCTCCCGGCTGTGCCTGCACAGGCAGTGCCGAAGAATATCATCCTATTGATCGGCGATGGCATGGGGGGCGGCGCGGTCGAACTGACCTCGCGCTATCAGCACAAGGCCGAAAACCGTTTGGTGATGCAGCAGTTGCCGGTTTTCGGTCGCGCCCATACGGTATCGCAGGGATCGAATGTGACAGACTCTGCTGCGTCGGCAACGGCGATGGCGACCGGCAGCAAAACGAAAAACGGCCGCCTCGGGGTTGATCCCGACAAGCGCCGTCTCACGTCGGTTGCCGAACTGGCGCGGCAACAGGGACGCGCGGTCGGCATCATCACGTCCGACGCGATTGTCGGTGCCACGCCCGGCGGATTTTACGCGCATGTCAACAGTCGGGGTTATTATTCGCAGGTCGCGGAGTTTGCCGCAGCGAGTGGATTCGATGTCTTGATCGGTAATGCGAACGGCAGGACATGGTTTGTCCCCAAGGACAAGGGAGGCAAGCGGAGTGATACGCGCAATGTGCTCGCAGAGATGGAGGCGGCAGGGTATGCGGTGATTGAGAATCAGGAGGCGTTTGAACAGGTGCCGGCTGATCGGCGTGTACTGGGTTTCATGGCCAAGGGCACGCTGGACAATGAAACCTGCTTGGGGCGTCTGACGGAAACCGCGATCACGCGCCTCTCGCGCAATGACAAGGGCTTTTTCATGATGGTCGAATGCACCATCACCGACAGCGGCGGTCATGGCAATAACCCCGAGGTCACCGTCCGCGGTACGTTGCAGGTGGACTGGGCGGTCCATTCGGCGGTTGAGTATGCTCGGAAACATGGCGACACGCTTGTGGTGGTGACGGCCGACCATGAGACCGGTGCGCTGACCTCAGTTCTGAGGGACGGCAAACTCTCCTTCGACTACGCGACCACCAGCCACACCGACATTCCCGTGTACGTCTTCGCGTACGGTCCGGGCGCGGAACGTTTCGGGGGGACGATCGACAACACCGACATGGCCCGAAACATCGCGGCTCTCTGGTCGCTCACCCTGCCGCCGCCCGGTGACGTTCAGCCCGATCCGGAAAAATAGACGAGCAGGCTGACACCGTTGAAGAGCGTGTGCATGACGATCGGTGTCAGGATGGATCCGGTCGCGGCGTATCCCGCCGAGAAAGCGACGCTCAGGGCGAGCAGCGGCAGGAACGATGGCGTATGCAGGTGTACCAGCGCGAAATAAGCGCCGGAGAGCAGAGCCGCATACGCAAAGCGTCGATGCCGCAGCAGCGCCCGGAACAGGATGCCGCGGAAGATCAGTTCTTCCACGATCGGTGCGACGAACACCGCCATCACGATCAAGCTGAAGCGCATGCTGCAGGGCACGCTGTCGTCCGTGAGCAGCAGGAATACCTCCTGTGGCGGTTGTTCCACGCCGAGGGCGTCGAGTGTGGCGCTGACCCCCATCGAAATCGCGGCCACCGGCGGCAGAGCGGCCAGTCCGAAGACCAGGCCCTTCAGACTCGCGCGCCATGCGGTATGACGCGGACCGATGAATGTCGGCACGAACGCGGCGCGTGCGTAAAGCAGTGACGACGCCACGGCGCATCCGCCAAGCAGGGCGTAAAGCAACGCACCGACCAGCAGTGCGCGCGCCTGAACCGGTTCTGTTCGAGGCGTGCTGAGCAGCGGCGGGAGTGCAAAAAAAAGAGTTGCGGCCAGTACAAACTGGACCGCAACCGTACCAAATGGTCCGCGCCTCAACTCCGGATGCACGGCGGGCTTGAGGCGTCGTGTTTGCACCAGCCCCAGCAGAATCAGGTCAACGCTGATCCCGAGTAGCAGCGCGCCGCCCGACAAGATAGTACAGAGTAACACTAGCCCTGCTTCTGTGCGTCGAGATCGCGCATGGCTTCGCGGCGGCTGAGTTTGATGCGGCCGCGGTCATCGACACCGATGCACTTGACCATCATCTTGTCGCCGACCTTGCAGATGTCTTCGACCGAGCCGATACGGCGATCAGCGAGTTCGCTGATGTGGCAGAGGCCGTCCTTGCCGGGCAAGATTTCGACGAAGCAACCGAACTCCTTGATGCCGGTGACGGTGCCCTCGTAAATCTTGCCTTCCTCGGCCTCGGCGGTCAATGCGGAGACCTCGTGCTGGGCGATGCCCAACGACTCGGCGTTGTTGGCGAAGATGCTGACCGTGCCGTCGTCCTCGATGTCGATCTGCGCACCGGAGATTTCGCAGATGCGGCGGATGTTTGCGCCGCCGGGGCCGATCAGCGCACCGATCTTGTCCACGGGAATCGTCATAACGGTGATGCGCGGCGCGTGAGCAGCGAGTTCTGCGCGCGGCTCGGGCAGCACTGAGGCCATGAAGTCGAGGATCTGCAGGCGCCCCTTCTTGGCGCGCTCCAGCGCGGCTTCAACGACGTCCCATGTGAGCCCGCGCAGCTTCAGGTCGACCTGGAAACCGGTGATGCCCTTGCGCGTTCCGGCCACCTTGAAGTCCATGTCGCCGCAGTGGTCTTCGGAGCCGAGGATGTCGGTAACCAGAATCTTCTGGCTCTCGTCCTTGCTGGTGAAGAGTCCCACCGAGACGCCGGCGACCGGTGCTTTGATCGGGATGCCGGCGTCCATCAGCGCCAGCGAACCGACGCAGATCGAGGCCATGGATGACGAGCCGTTGGAGCCCATGATGTCCGAGACCACGCGGATGCTGTACGGATAATCCTGCGGCACGACCGGCGCGAGCGAACGCTCAGCAAGAGCGCCGTGGCCGATTTCGCGGCGGCCTGTGCTGCCGAGACGGCCGACTTCGCCGACGCAGTAGGGCGGGAAGTTGTAGTGCAACATGAAGGACTTGCTGAGAGGGCCGCCGGTGATGGCGTCGAGTTCCTGCGCATCCTTCTTGGTGCCGAGCGTGACCGACCCCAGAGCTGAGGTTTCGCCGCGATCGAAAATCGCCGAGCCGTGGGCCCGAGGCATGATGCCGATCTGCGCGTAGAGCTTGCGGATCTCATCGTTGGCGCGCCCGTCGATGCGCTTGCCGTCCTCGAGGATGTTCCTGCGGACGAGGTCGATCTCCATCGTGTCGAAGAACGTGACGAAGGAAGCAGCATCAATTTCTTCCGGCCACTTCTCCATGGTTTTTGCCAGCAACTCTTCCTTGATCGCAGTGACAGCGTTCTGCCGTTCCAACTTGTCGGCGATGAGCAGAGCCTTACGCAGGGCGGACTCACCGTTGGCGTAGAGGAACGCCATCTTCTCCGCGTCGGGGGCAACCTCCGTGATCACCTTTTCCGGCTTGCCGAGCATCCGGCGCAACTCATGCTGGGCGTCAACAATTTTGACGACCTCTGCGTGACCGAACTTCATGGCGGCGAGGAAATCCTCTTCAGAAATTTCGTCGGCGGCGCCTTCCATCATCAGGAAGCGCTCGCGCGTGCCGGCATAGATCAGATCAAGGTCGCTCTCTTTGCGCTGGGTATGCGTGGGGTTGATCACGAACTCGCCGTTGACACGGCCCACGCGCACGCAACCGACCGGCCCCATGAAGGGGACGTCAGAGATGTGAAGAGCGGCCGAGGCGGCGTTGACCGACAGGATATCGGTTTCATTTTCACCGTCCGCCGAGAGCACCATGTTGTTGACCTGCACGTCATTCCGGTAGCCTTCGGGGAAGAGCGGGCGGATGGGGCGGTCAGTGATGCGGGCGGTGAGGATTTCCTTCTCGCTCGGGCGCGCCTCGCGTTTGAAGTAGCCGCCGGGAAAACGGCCGGCCGCGTAGTACTTTTCGCGGTACTCGACCTGCAGCGGGAAATAGTCAATGCCCTCGCGCGGCTTGTCGGTGCAAGTCACCGCAGAAAACATCAGGGAGTCGCCCAAGCGGCATACCGTGGCACCGGCGGCCTGACGGGCGAGCAATCCGGTCTCTATCGTCATCGTGGCCCCGCCCACCTGGACGGAGACCGAGGTTGTGTCTTTCATCTATGCTTTACCTTTCAGCGAACAAGGACCGGAAAGCTCATGTGCCGGGAAAGACGGCGTGCTCTGAGAATGATGAGGTGTTCGTGAAAAGGTTCCGCGCATGCGGATACAAGCGCGGCCGCGCGGCGGAGCACGCCTGCGCGGCCGATATGCCACAACTTAGCGTCGGAGTCCCAGTTCCTTGATGATCTTCTGGTAAACGGCCTCATCCTCACGTTTGAGGTAGTCAAGCAGGCTGCGGCGGGTGTTTACCTTGCGGATCAGCCCGTAACGGGAGCTGTGATCCTTTTTGTTAGCTTTCAGGTGCTCAGTCAGCATCTCGATCTCTTTGGTGAGAACGGCGATCTGGACTTCGCTCGAACCGGTGTCGCGCTCGTGGCGCTGGAATTGCTTCCGAATGGCTGCTCTATCGATCTGGCTCATAAGTATGCTTTGCGGTCCTTGCTCCGCGTTGTTCTTTTTCTGTTAACTTTCCGGCGCACACTATAAAGAATGTCCCCGCCACATGTAAAGCGCAAATCGGGCCGGAAAAGCCAGACCACCCGCAGCGGGGAATGTCTCCTTAGACGCACCGCAGGAAGAGGCGCACAATACGTCAACAGGCTCGGTATGTCAAGCGGGGTTTCAGTTTTTACAGACCGCGCTCGGTCAGGCTGTCCTCATCAAGTCCCAGATAGTGGCCCAGCTCGTGCAGCAGGGTATCGCGCACTTCTTGACAGAAACGGACGGGGTCGTCTTCGGCCTCGTCGCGGAGGTTTTCGACAAACAGGCGAATCGCGCCCGGCAATGGCTCGACCTCACCCGCAGCCTCGGCGAAACTGGCGCCGATAAAAAGCCCAAGAAGATTTTCACCGTCGCCTTCTTCCAGTTGTTCGTCGGGCGTGGGGCGCGACTCCAGCGTGACCGTCAGACAGGCGAGGCAGGCGCGCAGATCAGATGGCAACGCCGCATATACCGCCGCCACCTCTTGATCCGCCAGATTGTACCAGTCTATCGCCAATGGCTGACGCCCTACTCCAGCGGTTCAAGCAGATTGTGTTTGTAGAGCAGACCGACGGCGCGCACATCAAGCGTGTGCCCGGCGCGGTAGGAGACCACGCGTCCGACAAAGCGCCCGACGTCAATTAACGCGATTGCGGCCAGCAGGTCGAGCGTGGCGCGGTGCCAAACTGGCTCAAGCGCCTTGCCGCTGTCCTCCTGCACGAAACGCGGCTCACCGTAATACTTATGTTTGCCGTGGATCAGGATGTTGTCGGTCGTGTAGCCGAGGTTACGCGTGTCCGCAAAGAGAAAACCGAACAGGCGGACCATCAACATCTGGCCGTGCGAAGCATTGGTACGCGCGAATGCGCCGTAACGGAAACTGTCCGGCGTGACATCGAAGACAATGCGCTGCCGACCGATGATCGAGTTGAAATCGATCGCCACATCCAGACGCAACTTCTTCTCACCGTTCTCGGGCGGCAGGAAGGTCAGGAAGTCACCGCGATTGCCGCCGAAGGTGA
>DAOTMQ010000037.1:0-20812 GCA_035450385.1 Kiritimatiellia bacterium
GCCGAAAGCGCGCGCGTGAAGGCCGAACTGGACAAGACGCGCGGTTTCCTCAAAGGTGTCGAAGCCAAGCTCGGCAACGAGGGGTTCGTGTCCAAGGCGCCCGCGGCCGTGGTCGAGCAGCAACGCGCCAAGCAGAAAGAGCTGACCGAAACGGTCGCACGGCTGGAAAAGCTGCTCGCGACGTTCCGCAACCAGTGATATTAGAAACGCATGATCCCCGCATACCTCCTGTCACCAACCGATTATACCAAACGATTGCCGTCACTTGACGGCACGATGCGTTTCCGGCATCATACCGCCATTTGAAAAGGAGTCCACGATGACGGAACAGATTCGAGCCAAACTGGAAGAACTTCGCGGTATGTTGCAGTCGGATGGCGGCGACATGGATGTGGTGTCGATTGAAGGCAAGACGGTCAAGCTGCGCTTGCGCGGTGCCTGCGGAAGCTGCCCGCACGCCACGACAACGATCAAGCAGGGCATCGAGCGTTGCCTGCGGGAGTCGCTCGACCCCGAGATCGTGGTCGAGCGCGTGATGTAAAAGCCTGACCGCTCTGATGATGCGTGTTACAAGTTTCGCGGCGGGAATTGTGGCGGGAGTGTGGATTGCGGGGGCGACGGATATCCATGTGGCGCCGTCGGGGGCCGATAGCCGTGTCGGCAACGAGACGGCACCGGTCCAGACGTTGGAAAAGGCGCGTGACCTCGCACGGGCTGCACGACAGGCCGAGCCCAATGCGGCCATCACGATCTGGCTGCATCCGGGCATCCACCGCGTGACGCGAACGGTTGCCTTCACCGCGCAGGATGCGGGAACAGCGGCGGCACCGCTGACCATCGCGGCGCGACGCGATCCTGCCGCGCCCGATGCACGGGCCGTGCTGGCGGGCGGTACGGTGGTGACCGGCTGGACGCGCGGCACGTTCAACGGACGCGATGTGTTTGTGACGGATCTCGCCCCGCTGAACCTGAAGGCTCAGTTCCGACAACTCTACCTGAATGGCCGTCGCCTGACGTGGGCGCGTTATCCGAATGAAGATCCCGCGCTGCCGTATTCAGGCGGCTGGGCATACGTTGACGGCAAACGCCCGCCGATGTATCAGGATATCGAGGGCGAACGTACCGATATCGTGGTGTTGCGGGCACAAGACGCGCACACATGGTCGAACCCGCAGGAGGGCGAGTTGTGCATCTTCCCGCGCTACAACTGGTGGAACCGTATCGAGCGGATCAAGGAATATGATCCGGCGACGCGCACCTTCACCCTGCACAACAAGATGCAGTACGCCGCACGTCCCGAGGACCGCTTCTGCCTGATGGGGTTGCGGGAGGAGTTGGACGCACCCGGCGAGTGGTGGCAAGATGTCGCGAACCAGAAGCTCTACTTGATCCCGCCGACGGGCGCGGACCTCGCGCGCGACACGGTGACCGTGCCGACCGTCAATGACATCTTGACCTTCCACCAGACGCACCATGTGTGCGTCCGGGGACTTGAGCTGACCTGCGCCGAGCAACATGCGTTGCGCTTTACCGAGTGCGAACATGCCCTCGTCGAAGCGTGCTTGATCCATGATCTGGGCTACTTCCACGGCTCAGCGGTGGCATTCAATAAGGGGCGCGCCTGCGCGGTGCGCGGTTGCGATATTTGGAACATCGGCGGACACGGCGTTTCGGTACACGGCGGCGACAAGCTGAAGATGGAGCGCTGCGAGCATGAAGTTGTCAACTGCTACATCCATCACGTCGGTCAATTCAACCGGCACGGGATCGGCGTGATGCTCGGCGGCGTCGGTATCCGCGTTGCGCATAACCTGATCCACGATATGCCGCGCTGCGGCATCTTTCACGGCGGCGCACTCAACACGCTGGAGTATAACCGCATCCGTCACTGCAACCTGGAAATGGAAGACACCGGCTGCACCTACACCGGCGGCTGGTGCGGCGGCTGGCAGACGATCCGCTACAACCACTGCACCGACAGCATCGGTTTCAACAACCACGGTAAGTTTTTCGTTTTCGCCTGGGGCATCTACTTGGACGAGAGCGGCTGCGGCAACGACGTATACGGCAACATCGTTGAGCGCTGCCAGGTCGGCGCGATGCACCTGCACAACGCGCGCGAAAGCCACATCTACAACAACATTTTCGCGCATAACGCAGGTCCCGAAGGCAAGACGCATCAACTCTCGCTGCAAACGTGGAACAACTCGCCGCAGGGGGTGTTTCTGCGCGACCGCCAGCCGCCATCGATCAAGGATTACGAACGGCTGATGACCAATCCGGCGTGGGCCGAGATGCGCGGCATGCACGTATCGCCGAGGGATCCGTTTTTACCGGACGGCACCGTGATGCGCGGCAATCGTATCACGCGCAACATCTTCTACTACCCGAATCAACCCAATTCCACCTACGTGCGCGAGAACGGCGTGAATCTCGAATACAACATCATCAACTCGAACCTCGTTTGGAACGGCGGCGGCGCACCGATCAAGACAGGCCGACAGGGTGTGAAGCAGGCGCTGGCCGATCTGACCGCAGCGATTCCGAACGTCGCTTTCACGCGCCGCCTGACACCGGAGGATTTGGCAAAAGATCCCAACCGTACGGTAGCGGCCGACTGGTTCTGGTACCACAAAACGCTACCGGACCTGAAGGCCGAGGTGCTGGAGAAGGATGGCAAGTGTACGTTGCGGTTGCCGGGTGCGTTCAACGCCGAACAGCGCTACATCAAAAATACCTGCATCCGTTCCGCGCCGTTTGAACTGGCCCCCGGCAAACACTATCGGCTCTCGTTTCAGTTGCGCCACGAAGCGGCGACCGGTGCCTTGATCGCGCGCTTTGTGTGTGAGAACAAAGGGCTGTGGAAGGCCTTCGGTGCGCGTCATTTCTTGAGGCGCTACGACATGTCGGATGTTAGCACTGCACCGGCGGCCTACCCCTGCGAGACCTCCTTTTATCTGCCGAAGCCCGGCGAGACCGACTACGACGAGCGGGTGACGGCGCTCTCGCTGCAGTTCGAATTTAAGTCGGCCCAAGGGGCGGTCGAAATCAGCGACCTGCGCTTGGAGGAGATACAGCCGGCCACCGAGTGGGAGGCATGGCAGATGGCGGGTGCCGACACCGCATCGCTCGTGGCCGATCCGCTTTTCGTGGATGCCGCCAAGGGTGACTTCCGGCTCAAGCCCGACTCGCCGGCCTTGCGCCTAGGCTTCGAGCCGATCCCGTTCGAACGGATCGGACCGTACGCGGATGCCGCCCGCGCGACCTGGCCGATTCAAGAGGCCGAGGGCGTGCGGGAGCACCCCGAGTGGCTCGTCTCCGTTCCGATTCCGCCGGCGACTACCGCAAAATGAACAGCATGCCCTTCGGCCCGGAAAGGTAGATCACCGTGCGGTCGGTGTTGTAAAGCAGCGTAGCTTGGGACGACGCACCTTCGATCACCCAGCCCGACAGATCGTCCGGCCCTTCAATCGGCGTCTGAGCAATGACAATGGGATGCCACGCGGGCGGCTTGACGCCGCTCGCCAGCGGCATGGGCTGCAGCGTGCCGTTTGTCGGGAAGACCGCTGCCGCTGCCGTATAGAAGTCGGCGGCGGTCGCCGTGTGCCGCCACGGGAGGCACGTGCCCGGCGCGAAGGTGAGCGTCCCGCCGACATCCAGCGTGCCGCAGGAGGCTACGTCGCCGGTGCGTAGCCAGGCGTTGCTGGCGACCGAAGCATCGCCGCCCAGTGCGTCGCAAACGAGGGTGCCCGCCCGCAGGAACAGCGGTCCGGTCGCGGTGACGGGACCGGCGAGGGTGAGCGTCCCCTGCCCCTCCTTGGCCCAGCCTCCGGCTCCGGCGACAGTACCGGCGAACGTGCAGTCATGCGACAGGTCAAGGACAGGCGGCACATAGACGGCATCGTAGCTTTCCTCGTTGCTGAGGGCGTTGAGGTGATAGGTCATGTTGGAGTTCGCCGACTGGATGGTAATGTCCAGCGTGGACGACACGGCAGTGTACCGGTAGCCGAGGTAGTGCGGCAGCATGTTATCGGGATTGATGATGATGGACTCGGAGATCGGGCCGCTTCCATCGGGATCGAAGGTCAGCGTTTGCGTGCGGTTGCCGCCCAGTGCCGACCCCCAGCACCGGCTGTAAAGATGCACGTCGTAACGTTTGCCGGGGATGAGCCCATTGATCTGCATGGTGACGGGATTGGGCCACGACCAGCCGTGGGTCATGTCGTAAAGGAGGTTGTAGAGGCCACTGTTGGTTGGCACATTGGCCGGTGCATTCCCAGCGTGGAACCCCGGCGGGAGGTTATACCAGCCGTAACCTTGGATTGATCCCGTCTGCGTCTTCACCTTGTTGAACGCGACACCGTTGATCACCGCTGCTTCAGAACGCATCCCGAAGTCGAGCAGGTGGGTGTAACGGTTACTGGCGGCGATGCCGGTACTGGCATCATCGGTGACACATACAGTGCGGAGACCTCCGACAATCGGGTACGGGATGACTCCACCGAAATTCAAGACGCCGGTGCCCGCGATCCCGCCCAGCGTCACATCGCCATTGGGGATGTCGAGTGTCGCGCCCGCATCGATGGCAACGCCCTGACGCACCACAGCCCCAGGGATGAGCGCGAGCGTCCCGGCTTGCACGTCGAGCGGCAAGGGGAGATCGACGAGGCCACCCAGACGTTGCGTGCCGGGGCCGCGCTTGACGAGTGTGCCGACACCGGAAACACCGCCGTCTAACTGGGCGGTGCACGCTTGCGGCGTGTCCAGCGTGAGGGTCGGTCCGTTGGAGCCGGACCGTGGCACGCGTTCGTTGGAAAGCCCGTAGAGGTGGCAAGTACTTCCCTTGTTGGCCGAGACCACGTGCACGGCGAGCGTGCCAGCGCTGTCGGCGGTGTAGCGACAACGCACCATGCTACGCGCCATCGTGTCCAGGTCATGGGGCACCGAACCGAGGTTCACGGTCCCAGCCGTAAAGGTACAGGTAATATCGCGCGAGGAGTTGGGGACAGGATTACCGAAAGAACGGAAATAGAGACGGGTCTCGTAGGTCTCGCCGGGATAAAGACCGGAGAGCGTGACGGTGAAGTTCGTCGAGTCGTAGAAGAAGTCCCACAGTAGCCGGTCTACCCCCTCGCGCGTCCTATCATTCGGCGCATTGTTCCACGACGAGGACGGCGGATTAACGCAACTCCACGAATAACCGTTGGCGCTACCATTCATGGCGGCGGCCGTGAAAGCCACGCCGTTGATGATCGCGGGACAACCGTTGTCCGGGAAGTCGAGCAGGTGGGTATAGCTTTTCAGCGGTGACAGACCGGAGTCGGCGTCGCCGCTAAAAGCCACGACGCTCGGTCCCCAAGAGGGCGGATCGGCGGGCGCGGCCACCGGCGGAGCCTCTTCGTTGGTGAGTCCGTAGAGGTGGCAGGTGTCGTTCGCGTGGTGTGAAAGGATGCGGATTGAACACGTCCCGGCTTCATCCGCCGTGTAGCGGCAACTCACGATACTGCGCGCGACGGATTCGATGATGTGCTCGGTTGAGCCGACGAAACGCTTGCCAGCCGTGAAGACGAAGGTGACGTTGCGGGTACTGTTCGGGTTCGGGTTACCGAACGAGCGGAAGTAGAGGCGCGTGTCATAAGCCTGTCCCGGCGTCAGGCCGGAAAGCGTGATGGTGTAGTCCAGCGAGTCGTAGACGAAGTCGTAGAGCAGTTGAGCGATACCGCTCGTGGTGCCGGGCTGCCATTTTTTGGTGGGTGGATTGACTGTGTCCCACGCGTATCCATTGGCACTGCCGCTCATGCCTGCGTCCGTGAACGTCACGCCATTAACCGTCGGCGCTGAACCGTTGTCAGGAAAGTCCAGCAGGTGCGTATAGGTTTTAGCACTGGAGATGCCGCAATCCGCGTCACTGGAAAAGGTGTAGACATGGACAGCCGGCGAGCCGCCGAGCGCGACGCAGCCCGCACCGGCCAGCGCACCAATCGTTTCGTCGGCGTTGACACGTAGCACCGCCTCGTTGGCGATTGTGACTGTCGACGAATCGGCCAAGCGCTCGGGCGCGTCAATCGCCAGCGAGCCTTTGTACACAGCCAGATTACCCGCAAAACCATTCGATGCGGTGTTGGCGGAGGTCAGCGCGAGGTGGTGGCGGTCAGACTTAGCGAAAACGGCGTCGTCCGGGCCGCTCCAACGACCGCTGAACGCGCCGGAAGCGCTCTGTTGCAGGTTGAGTGCCGCGCCGGAGTCCAGTGTCAGCGCACCATCGCCGTCGAGCCGGGGAAGCGTTGTGTATGGGGTCAGCCACGACTGCGGCAGCATCTCGTATGTGCCGTACACCGTTTTGACCTGGACCCGCAGCCGATAGCGGCCGCCGCCCTGATAGAGCGCCAGCATCATGTCGTGGGGTCCGCTCTGCAAAAAGACGGTGACCTCGGTGGTCGTGTTCTCTTTGCGCATGGCGACCATCTCGCGGTCGAAAGCCAGCAAGAAACCGTCATCGTGTTCGATACGGAATGTGTAGTAGTCGGTGGTCGGCACAGTAATCTGCCCGCGGAAGCAGACCTGGAAGTTATTGGTCCGGGGACCGCCCGCCCCGTATGGCGGCGGGAAGTACTCGCCGCTCGCCCCGAAATCAAACGTCTCGCCGGCCAGACTGCTGGGCACAACAAGACTCGGTGTCAACCGCGCGAAGTGGGCCTCCAACGTCGCCAGCGTGTTGAACACGTTGTTGGTGGTTATGAGGTCGTAGTAGAATCCCATCAGCCCATTTGCAGCGGCCTGCCGCACGGCGAGCGTCCCGTCGGCCGCGACCGTCACGGGAGCGGAAGCGGCAAGCGTCACGTTCTCAAGTGCCAGCGTACCAGCTTCGACCGCCACGGGCCGCCTCAGCGTGATGTCGGGGTGGCCCAGCGTGAGCATTCCCGGTCCGGTTTTGGAGATTCCTGCCGTGGCCGTGGTGCGCAGAGGAGCGTCAATGCGGTTTGTGCAGGATGCGGCCGAAAAGAGGGTGCTGCCGAGCGACAGCACACCCGTCCCTGAGAGTTCGTATCCACTGCCGGTGAAGGTGAGCGCGGCGGCGGAGAGGTTCTCGCCAACCTCGACGGGGCCGCCGGGCGTGTTCGTGAATGCTGCTTCAGCGCCCTGCGTCCATGACGTGACAGCCGATGCGGCATCCAGCCAGTTGGACGCAGTGGTATTCCAGACCGTTCCGCCGACGGAAGGGTCCCAGGTCAACACCGGCGGCTCGGCGCGCGTGCTGAGTAGCATGCCGCCACCGGCTGCCATTGCGAAGAAAACAACACGTTTGACAACGGATAGCTGCATAGCTCTCTCCTTTGTTTTTATTACTCCAAGATAAACAACATGCCGCGCGGCGTGAAGAAGTAGATCTTGGTGCGATCATCGCTGTAGCGCAGACTGGCGTTTTTCGCACCCTCGATGGTCCAGCCGCTCAGGTCGTCCGGGCCGTTGATCGCGGTCGTCGCGGCGATCAGCGGTCTCTTGGCGGGCGGCTTCAGTTCCGGCGTGAGCGAGGAAACCTGCACCAGGCCGTTGGTCGGCATGTTCACCGTGCCCGCGACGGTGATGGTATCGAACGCGCCGCCGTCGGCATAGCGCCAAGCGATGTTGGCGCCGGGCGCGAGTGTCAGGTCGCCTCCCACCGCCAGCGTGCCGCACGCGGCGGCGGTGCCTGCCTGTAACCAAGCGTTACTGGCCACGCTGACCGAACCGCCCATCTGGCCGTGGCCGAAGAGTGTCGCGCCAGCCAGCACGTTGACCGGGCCGGTGGTGATGCATCCGCCATCGGCCACACCGCACGCACCGCCGCTGACGGTCAGCGCACCGGTGGCGTCACCGACGCCGGTAACGGTGAATACGCCCGCGCCGCTCTTGATCAGGCCGCCGTTGCCGGTCACCGTGCCGCTGAACACGCAGTCATCCGCAAGGGCGAGCGTGGTGGCACCCGGCGTGCCGTCACCCGACTCTTCATTGGTGAACGCATACAGGTGGTACGAATCTCCCACCGTGCGGGTGATGGTGATCGACAGTTCGTCAGTTGCAGCCAGATAGCGGTATCCGAGATAGTTCGGCGGTGCATCTGGAACATCAAAGTCATACGTCACAGAGTGGCTGATCGGCCCGGCGCCGTCCGGGTCAAAGATGAGCGTCTGCGTCCGATTACACGTTGGATCCCAAGTGCGATTATAGAGGCGCACCTCATACCATTTGCCGGGCGTCAAGCCCGTCAGTTTAAAGGTCTGACCGCTCGGCAGACTGTAGTTCATGCCGTAAAGCAGGTTGAAGACAGCGTTGTCTCTGCCCAGACCGACACTGCTAGCCCTGTCACCGCCATGGGTGCTAGGCGGTGCGTTAACCCAACCGTAGCCATTGATCACGCCGCTGGGCGCGTTGGTTCTCGTGAACGAGACGCCGTTGACGATCGTCGGTGCGCCGTTGCCGCCGAAGTTGATGGCGTGGGTATAGACCTTGGTCGGCGAGATGCCGCATCCGGCATCGTTGGTGAAGGTCACGAAATAGGGCGCGGTGTTGGTGGGATAGATCCCGCCACCCTGAAGATCGAGCACCCCTGTGCCCGTGAGGCCGCCAAGGGTAACATCACCCGCCGGAATTGCGAGGGTTCCGTCGGCATCAACGGCCACGCCCGCCAGCACAGACGCACCGGGCTCCAGCGCCGCCGTGCCCGCCGTAACCGTAAGCGGCGTGGCAAGCGTGCTAGCCCCGCTGAAACGCTGCGTGCCGGCTCCAGCCACAGTCAACTCGCCCAAACCGACAACACTGCCGCCAAAGGTCGCGTTCTGGCCGACGACCGGCGCCACAGTCAGCTTGGCTGCATTCATGCCACCCAACGCCTCATTTGAAAGGCCGTAGAGGTGGCAGGTGTGGGCCGTTTCGTGTGAGATTACGTTAACGGTGATGCTCTTGCTCGCGTCAGCCACATAACGGCAACCGACGATGCTGCGGGGCACGGAGTCTGGATTGTGGTTGAGGGTGCCGATCAGCCGCGCTCCGGCCGAGAACGTGAAGGTCAGGCGGCGCGGATTGTTGTTGAAGTTGCGGAAGTACAGACGCAGGTCATACGCCTGGCCCTCGGCAAGACCCTCGAGATGGAAGGTGAAGTTGGTTGATCCGTAAGCGAAATCCCACAACAGGCTGTCAATGCCACTACGCGTAGCGTCATTCGGATTGTCGTTCCATGCGCCGCCCGGCAGGGTACCGCTACGGCTACCTTGGTTGTCGAACAGGACGCCGTTGACGGTCGGCTTGTGGGAGTTGAGCGGGAAGTCCAGCAGGTGCGTGTACGTGCTGTCGGTCGAGATCCCGCAGTCCTCATCGCCGATGAAGGGTATCATGTAGACGTGGCCGCCGATGGCAAGTGTGCCGTTACCCGAGAGCGCGCCGACGGTCTCTGTCGCGGCGAGGGCCAGGGTCGCGCCTTGGTGTACGTTGAGGCGCGATGCATCATCGACCTGTTCGTGCGCATCAAGAGCCAGGATACCACCCTGCACATCGAGGCCGCCCGCAAAGGCGTTGGGCGCACCGCTGCTAGACAGGCTGAAATGCCCGGTGGCGGATTTGGCAAACAGACTGCCACTCACCCCGCTGAGAGTGCCGCGCCATGTCTCGAACCCGTTAGCTTGCGCCGTGCGCCACATGCTGTCCGGCGCGGCCAACGAGAGCACACCGCTACCGGACAGGCGCGAGGCCTGCGCGTAGGGCGTGAGCCATGAAGAGGGCACAAGCTGCGCCGTGCCCTGACTGGGACAGCGCACGCGCAGGCGAATGCCGCCTCCGCCGGTCAGTTGGAAATAGCCGAGCACGATGTCGTGACGGCCCGCATCAAGCGTGATCGATTCTTCGATCCAAGCACTTGAGTAGTAGTTGCGGGACAGAACCTGCCGGCCGTCGATGGCGAGCAGGACGCCGTCGTCGCACTGCACGCCGAAGGTGTAGGTGCCGTTTTCCGGCAACGTGATAACGCCGCGCCACACCACCTCAAAATGAAGAGCACGACTGCCGCCGTTATGGTAGGGTGCCGGGAAGGTATAGGTGGACCCGACCCCGAAGTCAAACTGTTCGCCAGATGCGCTGCTCGGGAACACCAGATCCGGAACCATCGCAGCGAAGTGACTCTCCATACCGGCCAGTGTCCAGAAGGCATTGGTGTTGGGCGCAACGCTGTAGTAATACCCCATGAGTCCGCTCGTTGCCGGTGCGTTGATCGCGAGCGCGCCGGATGCGGGCACCTGGACCGAAGCGGGCGTTACGAAGGCGTGCAAGGCGAGCGTACCGGCATCGGCCGACACTTTTCCGGCAAACGGGGAGTAGGGGTGTGATAGATGCAGTGCGCCAGCACCAAGTTTGTCGAGCGTTGCGTTGGCATCGCCCGCAAACGAACCGGCAAAAGTCGCGTCGGCGGCCTGATTGATCGTCAGTGCGGGCGCATCGCCGGTCAGCGCCACGACGGACGATGACGCGCCGCTCAGGGTGCCGATGGCAGCGTTGGTGGTGGCGCGTGCGCGCAGCATAGTGGCGTCGGCCAGATCAACTGCACCGTCGAGCACGGCATTACCCCGCAACTCAAGCGTGCCCTGCGCGAGCGTGAGCGCGGCGGCGACGGTGGCGTCGGAGCCGAGCGCCAGTTGCGCGTCATCTGCGGTCGTGACGTTCAGCCCGTCCGGGGCGTTGAGCGCGGTGTTCAGCGTGTGCGCGCCTGCGGACACGGAAACGGTCGAAGGGGCTCCGGTATCGGCAAAGGTCAGCCCACCGCTGCCTCCAAGTGTGTAGCCGTAGGTGGCGTTGTTGAAGGTCAGCCCGCCAACGGTATAACCCGCGCCGGTATCGATCGTCGCGTGATTAGTGATGGCAAGGCCAAAGAGCGGCACGAGGCCCGCGCCGTTCGGCGCTGTGCCGCCGTCCCAGTTCGCACCGGTAGCCCACGCACCGCCTTCCGGATGTGTCCAAACTGCGGCGATGCCGCCCGATGTACCGGTGATGGTGAGGGTCACGCGGCGGTTGGCGGTGTCATTGGCAAAAGCATAGCTCGCACCGTCCTGCGGGTTGCCGACCGACAGCAACGCCGCGTCACCGTCGAGCGTACCTTGGTAAGTGAAGAGCGTGTAGGTGCCGGGTTCGGCGAAGGGCTGCCCGGTTCCGGCGTAGAACAGGTTGACCACGGTGTTGCTGAGCGTCAGGCCGTCCGTAGCGGTCACGCGGAGAATATCGTTGACGCCGGCGCCGAAGTCGACGTCCAACGCCGCCGGTGCGTCGGGGTCGCCGAGAACCAGCGAAGCGAGAGTCTGGTCGCGCACGATACCGGTCGCGAAGCGCAGGGCGCGGCCGCGAAGGGCGAGCGACGCGGTGGACGGGAAGTCGCCCTCGATGCGTAGGGCGGCAAGACCCGAAAATGCAGGCGCGAACGTCCCCGTGAAGTCGGGGGCGAGGCAAACGGAATTGAGCGTGAGGATACCGTCGGCCGGGCCGGAGAACGCGATATTGCGATGCAGCGTGAGGGTGCCCGCGAACATGGCCGATCCGGCCGTCATGCCGAGCGTCACGCTGGCACCTGCGTTGGCAACCTCGATATCGTGACCGATCCAGCGGCCATCACCGGCCGCGATCAGCGCGAGCGCGTCGGAAGGGGCGGTGCCGCTGTCGCCGACGAGCACGGCATTGGTCAGCAGGTTGTAGCCCAGCGAGCCGCCAGTACCGGCGTAGGTACGCCCGTTGAAGGGATTGCTCCAGTCGACCAACGTGCCCCAGTCATCTTCGGCGAGAACCAGCGTGCCATTGCGCAGCGTGGTACGCCCACGGTAAGCGCGGCCGTTGCCGGTGTCGGCGCCTGCGGAACGGATTTCGAGCGTGCCGGGGCCAGCCTTGACGAGCGCGGTGGCACTATAGCCACGGCTGTTGTAGATGAGCAGCATCTGCCTGAGCGAGAGGGTGTCGCCGGCACCGACATCGAAGAGCGCGGTGTCGCCGTGGCCGTAAGTCCAGTTCGAACAAGTCAGCGTCGTTCCTCCGCAACGGGTGGCGAAGGTCGGGGTTCCCGAACCCAGCAGATTGATCGTGTTGCCGAACGTGAGACCGCCTTGCGTGAGACAGAGGGCCGCTGTCTTGCCGCGCTGTGAGAAGAGATTGACCGTCAGGCCGGAGGGAAGCTGAGGAGTCTGTATGGTGCCGTCGTAAACGATGGCCGAAGCTACGCGATTCGTGAAGGCAGGCAGGGTGACGGTGCCGGAGCCGGTTTTGTAGAATGTACCGTTGGAGGCAACCCCGAGTGGGTTCTCTTGGAAAGTCAACTGGCCCGCCACGTCGAGGGTCAGTGTATGGCGCGCTTCGACCGGGGCCGTGACCGTCCAAGTGCCGGGCGCTTGGAGCGAGATCTTAGGAGCCGCGCCGCTCGAGCTGTTGGTAAGGACTACGGTGCCGCCCGAGAGCGTGGCGACACCGTCGGCGGCGATGCCCGAGGCCGCGAGACCGCGCGCGAGGAACTCGCCCGCGAGGTCGTTAGCGGAAGCGGCACCGGTGGCCGAGGGGAAGCGGATAAGGAGATCCCGGCCGCCACCCGCGACGGGTGCCACGCCGTCAGCCCAATGCGTCGCGTCGCTCCAAGAGCCGACGCCGCTCCAGGTATAGATGTTGGCGGGCGTGGCGCAGGCCAGGCTGCCGCTACCTGAAAAAACACCCGAGGCATGGGAAGCGTTGAACGTGCCGCTGGCGGCGGTGCCGTCGATCGCCACGTAGGCGATCGGTGTGGTCCCTGTGTGCTCCATGACCACGTTGGCAGCGTCCACGACCTTCAGGACCGAATCGCCGCCCAAGGCACGGCAGGGCTGCGCGCTGGAAGGCGCGGCGAGGCAGACGAGGTCGACCATGGTCGAGCGATCGCCCCAGCCGTGTTCACCGCCGATGCCCAGTGTGTGGCTGCCCGCGGTGAGCCAGAGCGCACCGCTGACAAAGCGTCCGGGGGCGGTCTGGGGGCTCCGATTGAGGAAGGTCGCGAACGGGATGCCGTCCAGCGTCAGGTAAACCTGAGCTTCCCTGTTATCGCTGCGCATCAGATAGGAGAAGGCGATACTGTAGAGACCGTCAGCCGGGACCGTCACGGTCTGCGCTGCGGTACCGCCATATTGCAGAATCATCATCTGGTCGCCGTCGGGAGAGGTACCGGCCGCGTTCCAAGGGTTGTTGTAACCTGCGACAGCCTTGGTGTTTTGTCGGCCGACGTAGTTTGGATAGACAACGGTCCACCCGGAGGGAACGCTGTAACTCCAGCCTCCGCTCGACAGCGCGGGTGTCTCGAAGCTGCCGTTAACGATCAGATTCGCGCCGCTGTCCGGCTCGCCCAGCGTGATCAGCGACGCACCGGCGGCGACCGCAATCTCCGCGTCTACGAAGAGCGATCCGGCGGCCAGCAGGCAGCCGCCCTGGACGCTCACGAGACCAGCGCAACGCGCCAGCGCTAACGCACCCGCACCGCTCTTCGTCAGGCCGCCGGCCGTGCACAGGTCAGCGACAATGCTGTTGGTGGTGGCGGTCGCTGCCGTGAGCACACCCTCGACATACAGACGTCCCGCACCCAGCAGCGTGTAGCCGTTGCCGGTGAAGGTAAGGTTGGTGGCGCTGACGTCGGCGGCGATCTCGATCAGTCCGCCCGCGCCCTCGAAGACCGCCTCGGCGCCGGGAATCCACGCCACAGCGTTATCCCCCGCGTCCAGCCAATTAGGCGTGGTGGCGTCCCACACCCCGCCCGCCGGTCCATTCCAACGCAGGAGCGGCGGTGCCGCAAAGCCCCCCGTCACACCAAACACCAACGAAAACGACAGGCCGCACAAAGCCGCCCGAACTGCACGCGAGGTCATCATCATGGCTGCTCCTTCATCAAACAGAGGTCGATCTACAGGACAATCGTTGTCCCTAGTATACCACGCCGTTCAAGCGATTGTCTTGTACGAATGACTAAAAAAAGTGTACGGATTACGTGCCGAGGATCGCGAACGTGCCCGTCATTGACGCTGGATGGATGAGTGACGTATAATGGCACCGTTTCCGGTTCCGACGTGATGGTATCTTTCGAGTTTCGCTTACAACTTGCGGAAGGGGTGTGGATATGAAGAAGATCGTGATGGTGTTGACGATGCTAACCGCGTTCGCGACGATAGCCCAAGAGCCCGCGCTGCGGTTCGGATTCCTTACGGATACGCACATCAATGCGGACGGAAGCAACTTGGACCGCGTGCAGAAGGCGCTCACGCTTTTCAAAACGAATAACGTAGACCTCGTGGTGCATGGCGGCGACATCTGTAGCGCATTCTATGCGGGGGGCTACGTTGCCTACTCAAACTGCTTCGAGGAGGTGTTTGCCGGTGTAACGCCCGCGCCGCGCAAGATCTATGCCGTGGGCAACCACGACACACAGATGAACCTCGGGGATACGAACCAGATCACCGCCGCCGCAGAGGCGCTCCGGATCCTCGGCGCGGAGAACCAACACACCGACAAGCGCACGGTCAACGGCTACACCTTCCTCGTGATGCCGTACTATGTGGGAGGAACGGCTGAGGGATTTCTTTCGTGGAATGAGTACGAGACCGCCGTCTCGAACGCATGCGAAGAGGCGGGAGCAGGCGTGCCGGTTTTTGTGCTTGAACACAAGCCGCCGCAGGACACGGTCTACAACTCCAGCGGCTGGGGCTACGCGGAGTCTAAGGCGATACTCTCGAAGTATCCGCAGGTGGTGGAGCTTTCAGGCCACATACACGGCTCGCTGCGTAACGATGTCTTCTTCTGGCAGGGCGCCTTTAGTGTGGTGAATGCATGTTGCCTCCAGCGGTGGTTCGGCGTTCTCGACGGCAAGGCCGCCACCACAGGCAAGACGGCAAACGGCGTCTTGCTTGTCGATGTCTTCACCGACAAGATCGTCATCTCCCGCTGGGATGTGCTGGACGGCACGGAGACCGATCCCGACCACCGCTGGCAGATCAACCTGCCGCACGTCGAGGCGACGGCACTCTACAACCGCGCGAACCTCGTGGCGGCGGAGCAGGCGAACCCGCCTGCTTTCGGCGGCGGCACCGTGCTGACCGTCGAAGCGGTGGTGAATGGAGAGCAGACGACCGGCTACACGCTCACGTTTCCGCAGGTTGCCGACAACGCGATGACGTACTGGATCGAGGTGCAGAAGCAAAGCGGCGGCGCATGGACCGCTATCGCGCACACCGAGATCTTCAGTGACTTCTGGAAGGCGCCAGCCGACCGCAGCGACACGGCGACCTACACCTTCCCGTCCGACGATCTGGATGTGAACACGACCTACCGCTTCTCCGTGCAGCCCGTCGGGCAATACGGGACGAGAGGCGCGGCCATCACGGCGGAAGTCACTACACCGTCCACGCTGATCATCGATACGCCGGACTTCTTTGTCGACTACGTGGCGGCCGATGGCGGGCAACATGTCGACACAAAGGTCATCGGGCGCAGCGGCACGAAGGCCGAGATTGACATCTCCATCGATCCGAGCCATATCGGTCAAGACCGGGCTGTTCTCGACGCACGCAAGGATGATACCGAGAGCCGATTCTTCCTCTTCCACATCTCGGGCGGTTTCGCCGCCTACGGTTACGGCTCTTACAAGCGCCAAGACGCTTTCGGCACGCTCAAAGGCGACTACCGCTATCTCGTGGAGAGCGAGTTGAGAGCCGGTCACCAAAAACTGGTGCTCAACGGCAGGACCGTGGTGACCGCGACAGATGCGGCGACTCACGACACCGGCGCGAACCTCTATCTTTTCGCCTGTAATTACGCAACGCGGCCGACGCCGCAATATCCCATCAAGGCGAAGTGCTACGGCCTCAAGATCTGGCAGACGGACGCGAACGGCGACTACCAGCTTGTACGCGACTTCCGCCCATGCGTGAAGGACGGTAAGGGCGGTCTCTACGACACCGTCTCCAAGCGTATTTTCGGCAATTCGCTCATACCGCCCGCCGACTGGACGAAGTGGGGCACGGCGGTGCCCGGCAAACCGGACTACTTCGTGGAGTACGTGGAGAGCAACGGCAGGCAGATTCTCGACACAGGCGTGAGAGCCCGCACAGGAGTGAAGGCCGAGGCGGAGATCTGCTGGATGAATAACAACGCCGAGCAGACATTCCTGGGAGCGGTCGTGAGCGGCACCTCGCACTTCTACATGATGCACTACGTGTACTGGCTGAGGATGTGGACGGCGTACGGATCCACGCGCACCTACTTCGATGATCCCGGCACGGGCTCGACCGCACTCTGGGCGAAGGACGTATACAACAAGGTGACGGTGGATTTCTCGGCCGGTGCCCAGTCCATCATACGCAACGGTACCAATGTCTGGTCATATTCGAGCACGGAGAACGTGGACCTTGGTTGCACGATCACGGCCTTTGCCATACGGCGCTTCGGCTCGCCGTACTACTGGTCCCATGTGCGCTGCAAGGGGCTCAAGATGTGGTTCGAGGGAACACTCGTACGCGACTTCCGTCCGTGCGTGAAAAACGGGCGTCCGGGTCTCTACGACGCCGTGAACGATGAGGTTTGCTTCCCGGCGCGCGAAGATTTTTCCGGCGTGGGCGGGCCGCTCAATGCGGAGGGCTTGGCTGGCTACGTCGTCGACTATGCGGCATCGAGTGGCGGGCAGTATGTCGATCTAGGCGTGCGGGGTCGCAGCGGCACCAAGATCGAGACCGACATGATGTACACGAGTGGCGGCACCGGTGACCACGCCTACATCGGTGCGCGCAAGGACAGCAGCGATTCGCGCGTCTTTCCGTTGCACCGTTCCTGGGAGGCCTTCGCCTACGGCTACGGTACCTTTAAGTACGTCAGCCCGCAGAATCAAAACCTCTTCGCCGATGGCGTGCGTTACGAAATCGCGAGCGAACTGCGAGCGGGGCGTCAGCGAATCGTCGTGGACGGTTTGGAGATGGGTAATAATGCGGATGCGACAGCGTACGATACAGGGGTGAACTTCTACCTTTTTGCGATCAACTATGACGGCCCTCAGTACCATGCCCACGCACGCTGTTATGCGCTCAAGATTTGGCAGACGGCCACCACGAACGCGGACGACACCGCCTACACGCTGGTGCGCGATCTCGTGCCGTATGCTTGTCACGTCGGAGGATGGGGCAGAAACGTGGCTGGCGCGTTCTATGACCGCGTAACGGGCGAGATCCTCTCGGGGCAGACAACCCTCCTTTCGTTACCTTCGCCTGAGCATATCGTTTCCGGGAAGCCCGATTTTCTTGTGACGTACATCGAATCGAATGGCGGTCAGTTGCTTGATACAGGAGTCCAAGCGGTCACGGGCGTCAAGGCTGAGGGTGAGTTCATGTGGCTGGAGGACAAGACCGAATCGACCTACCTCGGTATGTACGGCAGCATGCGCATGTACATGCTCCACAAGGTGGGCACACGGGCCTGGGCGGCTTATGGAGATAACGAAGGAAAGCGGTACCTCACGAACGCAGTCACGGGGGTGGAGGCACAATTCACGCCCGGCTCGAAGGAACACTTTGTCGTGGATTACGGCGCGTCGGCGCAGACCATCACGCTCAATGGCACCAACATCTTCAGCGAAGCGATCACGACGCCCGTCGATGCCGGCGGCACCTTGGCGCTCTTCGCCGTGCGCGACGCCAAAAACATACGCAGCTTCCCCGCGAGAGCGCGTTGCTACGGCCTGAACCTGTGGACAAACGATGTCCTTGCGCGCGCCTTCCTGCCGTGCGTGAAGGACGGCAAGGGCGGCCTCTACGACTCCGTGAACGATGAGATCGTGTTCCCTGACGGCCCCGACATCACGGGCGCGCAACTCGGCCCCATCACAAACACCGCTGCGTTCATGCCAAAACGCTACGTCGACTACATCGCTGCGAACACCGATAATTGGCTCGATACGGGCGTCATCGCGAAGAGCGGCACAAAGGCGGAACTCGTCTTCACGGGTCTGTGGGGCGGCGGGAGCTATCTCGGCAGCAACGCGATGGGTCTCCTCGGCGCGCGCAGCGCTCTCCATGGCGAGAACGCATTCTATCTGGCGCATGTCACGAACGGTGTGTTGGCCAGCAGCTACGGAACACTCGGCTGCGACGCTGTCGCCGTCGCCACGAACGTGCGTCACACCGTGGCGACAGAGTTCAACGCTGGCACGCAAACGGTGGTTCTGGATGGCGCGACGCTCTGTTCGAGCACGGCAGCGGAGGCGATCGACACGGGTCTCAATCTCTATCTCTTCGCCATCAACGACCGCGGCACCGCCGCGTTCCCGGCGCAAGCGCGGGTACACAGTCTCAAGATCTGGCAGGACGGCGTGCTCGTGCGCGATTACCGCCCGGTCCTCACGCAAGAAGGCATACCGGCCTTCTGGGACAAGCATAACGACACCCTCACGCTAGGTGCGCACGCGTTCACGGACTACGGGGCTGAACTCGGAACCATCGGCGGCGGCACGGTAGTTATCATACGGTAAAGGGGCAAATCACATGGGTATCAGAAGAAGGACGTTTCTGGGAGAGATGCTGGCGGCGGGCGTGCTGCCGACGCTGGGCGCGGACAACCCGCGCATCGCGCGCGTGGGGCTCGTGACCGACACGCATGTTAAAAAAACGATGGCGAGCTGCGTCAAGGTGCGCGCCGCGCTGGAACTCTTCAAGGAGCAGGGCGTGGAGATGGTGATCAACTGCGGCGACATCGCCGACCACCACTTCCCCGAAGGCTACCGCTGCTACCGCCGCACGGTGAACGAGGTGTATCCAGACGCGGCGTCGCGTCCCAAGGAGATTTTCGTCTACGCCTTTCACGACGTGTTCAACTACAAGTCGGAGAGCGGTTGGAACATTGCGCGTGACGCAGCGCCCGCTTTCGCAGACGTGCAGACGCACCTTGAAGCCCCGAACCCGCACACATGCGACTTCGTCTGGCGGGGGCTGCCGTTTGCCGTCTTCCCGCAGTCGACGGGCATGAAAGGCTTCCTCTCGTGGGAGGATTACGAAAAGACCGTGGCGCGCCTGTGTGCGGAGCATCCCGGCAAACCCGTTTTCGTGGTCGAGCATCTGCCTGCGGCAGGTACGACGTTCCACAGCCGCCACTGGGGCTGTGACAAGAGCCGGCGCGTGCTGAACAACTTCCCGCAGGTGGTGCAACTCTCTGGACACGTCCACGGCTCCATGGCGAGCGAGCGCCAGATTTGGCAGGGCGAGTTCACCGCCGTGAACATCGGCTGCCTCAACACCTGGGGCGGGTTCGCCCCGGGCTCCACGCCGCCGCGTCAGGCGAAAGACAACTTCGGTGTGCTGATGATGGATGTCTACCGCGACCGTCTGGTCTTCACACGCTTCGACGTGCGCGACCGTTCCCAACCCGGCGCGCCGTGGGTGGTGCCGCTGCCGTTCGTCGCGCAGGAAGCGCCGTTCCGTCCAAGCGTACACGCGCAGCGTACGCCGAAAGCCGCCTTTGCAGCAGGCGCCGTAGCGACGACAACCCCCGTCGCGAAAGGCTACACGATTTCATTCCCCGAGGCACGCGAAGGCGGCGACGCCTTTATGTACCGACTTGAGGCGCAGCGGAAATCCGCGTCTGACGGCGCGTGGCAGACCTTCTCCCGCGACGACATCTTCGGCGACTTCTGGAAGGCACCGAAAGACCGCACGGGTAAAATGGCCTACACGCTGAGCGCCGGTTTCTTCACTCCCGGCGAGGCCTACCGCATTTCGGTGACGCCGCTGGACTTCTTCTACCGTCCCACGGCACCCATCTTCACCGAGTTCTTCGCCGCACACACAGCAGGGAAGACGCTCTGGAAATGCGCGGACCCGCGTACCGAACTGGCGTTCACCCAATGGGGCAAGCCGGTGGAGATGTCTGCGGATGGACGCTTCGTACCATCGAGCGGACAGGGCACGCTCCGTTTGCCAGAGCACACCTTCAAGCCTCTCGAACCCGGCGCGCGTGCGCGCGTAGTGTTGGATATCGACGCCGTGCAACCAGACGGCGAATGGTGCGCGTGGCGCGCAGGACTGCGCACACGCGGGGGCGGCCCGTACCTCGCAGAGGTACAGACGGCTCCAGGCACACCGGGCGTGCTACGGTACGTGTTCGACTTCACCGTACCCACTGCCGGACTCGACACCTGCGACATCCTCTTCAACTACGTAAGCCCCCGCGCCTCACTCACTGTGATCGGCGTCGAGTTGCAAGTGATATAAACCCCGACAACCAACGACCAGGGAGTGCCAAACGCGCACGGAATTTAAATTTTTCAACCTTGCGTTCTGTCTGCCAGCGAGTATAAAATACGCTCGACGATGGGATGCGGCGTTGTCGCTGGATGGTAGTCAGTAGGCCGCATGCGAACGAGAGCCGCTTGGCGGACAAGAAGAGCGAGAACCGGAGGACGAGAAGAGAACCGAACCCCATAGACTGATTTGATTTTTGCGCTTTCGCGCAGAACGCTTCCTACGAAACCAACCGCTAATTTTCATGGCAAAGCGAGATGCGCGGGGACGCGCCCGATCGGGCGCGGCCTCGCCGCCGGGCTTTGCCAAAGGGTCTTAGCGGTCCCTCGTAGGAGGCACGGAGCGGGGTCCGCGCCTTTTCCCTGCCGGAGGACCGAACGAAGGGAACGAGATGAAACACAACGTAATAACCATAGTCACCGTCATCACCGCAGCCGTGCTGGCGGCGGGTGCCGCCACCCTTGAGGTGCCGCGCCTGCCGGAGCCCGCGACCGCCGACCGCGAGGTGTCGGCGACGCACGCCC
>DAOTMQ010000038.1:0-20458 GCA_035450385.1 Kiritimatiellia bacterium
CGGCGCGCGACGCCTTCCGCTTTCTGCACATCTCGACCGATGAAGTCTACGGCTCATTGGGCGCGGAAGGCCTCTTCACCGAACGCACGCCTTACGACCCACGCTCGCCCTATTCAGCCAGCAAAGCGGCCTCCGACCATCTGGTGCGTGCGTGGCACCACACTTACGGCTTGCCGACGCTGATCACCAACTGCTCCAATAATTACGGCCCCTATCACTTCCCCGAGAAATTGATCCCGCTCGTCATTCTCAACGCGCTCGACCACCGACCGCTGCCGATTTACGGCACCGGCGACAATGTGCGCGACTGGCTCTATGTCGATGATCATGCGCGTGCGTTGCGGCTCGTGCTGCAACGCGGCCGCCCCGGTGAGACTTACAATGTCGGCGGCCACAATGAGCGCACCAACCTGCAGGTCGTCGAAACCATCTGCGATATCCTCGACGAACTCCGGCCGCTTACCGGAGACGCGCCCGCCCGTTATCGCGATCTCATCACCTTTGTCCCAGACCGCCCCGGCCACGATCAACGCTACGCGATCGACGCCGCCAAACTGTGCGGTGAATTGGGTTGGACGCCGCAAGAGTCTTTCGACACCGGCATCCGCAAAACCGTGCAGTGGTATCTTGACAATGCTTGGTGGTGGCAGCCCATCCGCGACAAAAAGTACGCAGGACAGCGTCTGGGAAAGGCATGAGGAGGCAATCATGACGAAACGCAAAGGCATTATCCTCGCCGGAGGCGCCGGCACGCGGCTTTATCCGATCACACAGGTGGTGTGCAAACAGCTCCTGCCGATCTTTGACAAGCCCATGATCTATTACCCGCTCTCGACGTTGATGCTGGCCGGAATCCGCGAGGTTCTGATCATCTCCACGCCTGAAGCCACACCGCTCTTCCGCACTCTGCTGGGAGACGGTTCGCAACTCGGTATGCGGCTCGAATACGTCGTACAGGAGGTGCCGAACGGTCTGGCGCAGGCCTTTGTGCTGGGGCGTGAGTTTCTTGGCGATGCCCCCTCCTGCCTCGTGCTCGGCGACAATATCTTCTACGGCGACGGCATGCGCCGCATGTTGACCGAGGCCGACGCCACGCCCGGCGCCACAGTGTTCGGCTACTACGTCAACGACCCCGAACGTTACGGCGTCGTCAGCTTCGACGAAACGGGCAAGGCGGTGTCGATCGAAGAAAAACCTGCCCGCCCCAAGTCCAATTATGCGGTGACCGGCCTCTACTTCTACGACAACAGCGTCGTGGATGTTGCCGCACGTCTCAAACCCTCCGCGCGCGGTGAATACGAGATCACCGACCTCAACCGCCACTACCTTGAACAGGGGTCACTCACAGTCAAACTGATGGGCCGCGGCTTCGCCTGGCTCGACACCGGCACACACAGCTCGCTCGCCGACGCCACCGCCTTTGTTAAAGCCATCCAAGACCGCCAGGGACTCAAGATTGCCTGCATCGAGGAGATCGCCTGGCGCATGCGCTTTATCGACCGCAACCAACTCGCGCACCTCGCCGACCGCCTGAAGCAATCCGCCTACGGCGAATACCTCATCCGCCTGCTTGAAAACGAGTGAGCCGTAGTTCATGATAGATGCTCTGGGACTTTTAACTTCTATCGCCTGGGCGCTTTGCGCGGCCGGCATCGCGTGGTATTGCCTCAATATCTTGCAGCAGATCACGTATGTCACGTTGGCGGATGGCCGTCAACAGGAACGCAAGCTACCGGTCATCTTTCGCCTGCTCCTGCCGTTCGCGCCGAATCTCGACCACATCGTCACCCGCCCCGCATTTGAAAAAGCGCGCGTCACCGCCGACCGCAAGCTGGTGGCGGCAGGCTTTGAGGGCCTGCTTTCTGGCAAAGAGTTTCTGGCGCTGAAACTGTTGATGCCGGTCATCTGCGGCGCTCTTTGGTTCGCCCTGCTCCGTCTCATTTCAGTACTGAGCCCGCAATCGGAAATAGCCAGGAACGCACTCCTCACGTTTCTGCTGGGGTTGGCCCTTTTCTATTACTACCCGCTACTTTGGTTGCGGCGCGTGTTGCGGGCGCGCCACACGGCAATTCAACGCGCGCTGCCGTTCGTTCTGGACCTGCTCACCCTCTCGGTCGAGGCCGGTATGGACTTCATGAGCGCGCTTCAGCGCAACTGCGAACGTCGTAAACTGGACCCGCTCAACGAAGAACTGATCCGGATGACGCGCGAAATCCAAGTCGGCACCCCGCGCCGGACGGCGCTGCGCAACATGGCGCAACGTGTGGACCTCGGCGACCTGCGTTCGGTGGCGCATGCGCTGATTCAGGCGGATGAACTGGGCGTCAGCATCGGTGCGATCCTGCGGATCCAATCCGATCAGATGCGCGCCCGCCGCTTCGACCGCGCCGAAAAACTGGCCAACGAGGCACCGGTCAAGATGCTCGGTCCGTTGATGCTGTGTATCTTTCCCGCTGTCTTCATCATCCTGCTTGGTCCCATCCTCCAACAAACCCTGAAAAACCTGTTCTAAGTTATGAGCATAAACACGTACGCCCTTGTCATCGATGACGGCCCACTGGCGGGCACACGTTATACCGTCACTCAGGCCGGGCTTACGCTGGGCCGTTCCAGCCAGTGCGACATCGCAATCAAAGACATGCTGCTCTCTCGCAGCCACTGCCGCTTTGAACTGCGCGGCGACACACTGTGGGTCGTCGACTTGGCCAGCGCAAACCAGACACTGGTCAACAAGGAGGCGATCGACGAAAGGATGCTCAATCCGGGCGACCTCATTGAGGTCGGCCAAACCATACTGCGCGTTGACTATGCCGGCGCCGCGGCCGGAGACGGACAATCCCCAGCGACCCCAAGCGCGGCCCCCGCCGACGGCGTGGTGATCGACCTCGGCTTCGGAAAAGCCGATGCGTCGGGACACGCCGAAAAGAAATCGTTCCTGCGTCCCGTCATCTGGACGCTCGGTGCTGTGCTGGTGTTGATCATCGGCGCGACGTTCATTATGGACCCCGCGCGTCGCTCAAAGACTACCGACGCCGCCACGCCTGTCAGTCTGGAGCAGGACAAGACTTTGCTGGTGCAGTACGAAAAAGTCGAAGCCTCGACCGACAACCTCTTCCGCTACGAACTCTCGCTCTCGCCAGTCGGCATGCTGGCTGTCAAGATCGATGACCTGTCCGGCAAAAACCGCCACGTCCGAAAAGAGAAACAGGTTGAGCCCGCGTTGTTGCAAGAACTGGTCCGAGACATCGAAAACAGCGGCTTCTTCTCACTCGACAAGAGCTACTCCGGTTTTGCCCCCTCCCCCAACCAACTCAACGAGTGGACGCTGACCGTCGCCATCGGTCCGCGCGTCCACACCTGCCGCGTCACCAACCGGCTCGAACCCGAGGGGTTCCGGACACTGCGCGAACGGCTCGAAACGTTCAGCAAAAACGAACTGGGTATTTGGGCCATCCAGTTCTCCGCTGACAAACTCACTGAACTGGCACGCGATGCTTTGTCGGTGGCCCGCAAAAAGTTTGACGAGCGCGATGTCAAATTCGGTAACCTGCACGAGTCCATCCGCAGTTATCAGGAAGCGGTCTTCTACCTCGACACCGTCAACCCCAAGCCGGACTTCTACACCACAATCATCGAAGGCTTCGAAACGGCCGAAGCCGAACTCGACAAGCGCTACGAAGAGCAGCGCTTCCAGGCCAATCGCGCCATCAACCTGCAGGATTGGCCTACGGCGGCGCGTGAATTGAAAATCCTGCGCGAGATGATCCCAGACACCGCAGACAGCCGCAACAAAGAAGCGACCCAGAAGCTCATCGATGTCGAGGGACGCCTCAGAAAAATCCGCCGTTAACCTGCCGCTCATTTGAGGAAACCGCCATGACACGCAACTTCACCCTTTGCTTCCTCGCCACCCTACTCGCTGCGTTCACCCTGCACGCCGCAAGGAAGGATGGCCCCACCACCCGCCTCGACGTGACCTCTCATCCCGCCGGGGCAACGGTCCTGATCGACCATCAGGAACGAGGCGTCACGCCGCTGACCCTTACCGATCTCGCCCCCGGCCCCCATCTGGTGCAACTCACAAAAGATGGCTGCCGCGACGCCTTTGAAAGTGTCTCGCTGGAACTCGGCGTGGTGCGCACGGTTGGTGCCCGTCTGGAACCGCTCACCGGCATCCTGCTGGTCACTTCTGATCCGCCTGCATGCGATGTGGCGGTTAAGGGGGTCTCGCTGGGAAGCACCCCGCTGCTCATCACCACGCTTGAGAGCGGCGTCCACCGCCTCACGGTCTCCTCGCCCGGCTACCAGACCAAGGAGATCGACGTGACGCTGGAAGGCCGTACCCCGATCAAGCAAGAGGTCACCCTGCTCTCCGACTCCGGTACTATGGCCTTGACCTCCGATCCGGAGGGCGCTGAGGTGCTGATTAACGGTATCGCACGTGGCCGCACGCCCTGCCGCATCGATCGCATCCCCGGCGGAACGGTCACGGTCAAAATCCAAGCCGAGGGCTTTCAACCGCACACGCGGGAAATCTCGCTGGCCGCCGGCGAAGTCCAAAACGTCGATGTGCGCCTGACGCCGCTGCCGGGCACGCTGCGCGTGGTCTCAATCCCTGAGGGCGCGCGCGTCTATATTGACGACGAATATAAAGGCGATACGCCCTTCGATCTGAAGAACGCCGAGCCCAAAACCTACCGCGTCCGCGTCGAGCGCGCCGGACACGAACCGCTCGCGCGCGATGTAACACTCGCAAAAGCCGCATCGATCACCGAGGAGTTCCGCCTCTCCAAAATCACGGGACGCCTCGAGATCATCACCGCGCCGTCGCGTGCTACAGTCTTGATCAGCGGCAAGAAGGTCGGAATCACCAGTACCCACGGCACCGACAGCACGGCGGTTTCCGATCCGTTCGCGGTCGAGGAGGTGCTGGAGGGCGAGCATGAAGTCGAAATCTTCCGCAAGGGGTATACCTCGCAGAAGCGGCGCATCACCGTGAAGCGCGGAGAAACGCAGACCCTTCAGTTCAAGCTGGAACGTCAGTTCATCCCGAACTACGAGGTCGTTACCGGCCGTGCCCATTACAAAGGCGTGCTGGAGTTCATGAACGAGGAGGGCATCCACCTTGAAATCATGCCGGGCATCAGCCAGACGATCCCGATGAAGGATGTCAAGAAGCACGGCCCGCTGACCGAAACCGAATGAGCGCGTTTCCGGTCGACGCCATCCTACCCGACCTGGCCGCCTCGCTGGCGGCCAACCGCACAGCGGTGTTGCAGGCCCCGCCCGGCACGGGCAAAACCACGCGCGTAGCACCGTTTCTGCTGGACGCCGCCTGGCTAAAAGGGCGCAAGATCCTGCTGCTCGAACCGCGGCGGCTCGCGGCACGTACCGCCGCCGCCTTCATGGCACGCCAACGCAGCGAGCGGGTCGGCGAAACCATCGGTTACCACATCCGCCTCGAACGCCGTACCGGGCCGCATACGCGCATCGAACTCCTGACCGAAGGTCTGCTCACTCAACGCCTGCTGCACGATCCCGAACTCTCCGACACCGGGCTGGTGATCTTCGATGAGTTTCACGAACGCAGTCTGGCTGTCGATACTGCGCTGGCCCTCGCGCTCGATACGCGCCGCGCACTGCGACCGGATCTGCGGCTCGTCGTCATGTCTGCCACACTGCGCCCTGAAGCCATTGCCGCACACCTTGGCGACGCCGACATCCACACGGCCGACACGCGCCTCTATCCGGTCGAGACGCGCCTGCTGGACCGCCTCTCCACCGCATCCATCCCGCAACAGGCCGCCGGGGCCGTGCTACGCGCGCTGCGCGAAGAAACGGGTAGCGTACTGCTTTTCCTGCCCGGCGAGAGCGAAATCCGCCGCACGCTGGATCTGCTGCGCAATGCAGACCTCCCGCCGGAGGTCTCGCTCTATCCCTTGTACGGTGCCCTGTCGCGCGAAGAGCAGGACGCCGCCGTGGCCCCGCCCGCCGTAGGCCGACGCAAGGTCGTGCTCGCCACCTCAATCGCGGAGACCTCGCTCACCATCGAAGGCATCCGTGTCGTCATCGACACCGGCTGGATGCGAGTGCCGCGCTTCTCGCCGCGCAACGGCATGTCACGTCTGGAAACCCTGCGCATCACCCGCGACCGGGCCGACCAGCGGCGCGGCCGCGCCGGACGTCTCGGCCCCGGCGTCTGCTACCGGCTGTGGGATGAAACCACCGATCTCCAACTCGCGCCTGAAGCACTGCCCGAGATTTTGGACGCCGATCTCGCCGCGACGGTGCTGCAAGCTGCCGACTGGGGCACCAGTGCCCGCGACAGCCTGCCTTGGTTCACGCCGCCGCCCGACGCCGCATGGCGGCAAGCGGTCGGTCTGCTCCAAGCACTCGGTGCCCTCTCGCCCGCAGTCAGCCCTTCCGCCTTGGGCGCTACCGAATCTGCGGAAGCTCCCCCTCCAATGATCACGGAGCGCGGCCGTGCCATGGCTGCACTGCCCGCCCATCCGCGCCTCGCCCACATGATTTTCGAGGCCGCGCACGACGGCGCCGCGCAGCAAGCCTGCCTGTTGGCGGCAGTGCTCACCGAGGCCGCCTCCGAATCATCGGTACGCTACGAAACTGATGTGCGTCGTCTGCTGGACCGCGTACACGAGGGCGGCCGCGACGGCTTCAGTTACCGCGTCCATGAACTCGCCCGCCGCTGGGGACGCCGCCATCCGCCCACCGACCGTCAACGCCTCTCCGAAGGCCTGCTGCTCGCCTGGGCCTTCCCGGATCGATTGGCGCGGCGGCGCGACGCCACCGGCCGCTATCTGCTGCGCAACGGACGCGGCGCGGTCATTGACACCGCCGATCCGTTGGCGCGCGCGGAGTGGCTTGTCGCCGCCGAGTTGACCGACGACACCGCCGAAGCCAAGATCCGTCTGGCGGCGCCGCTCGACCAGAGCGAGGTTGAAGCCGCCTTTGCCGATCAAATGGAACGCCGCACATTGACCTTTTGGAACAAACGTAGCGAAGCAGTCATCTCGGTGAATCGCCTCTGCCTCGGCGCGATCACGGTGCATGAGGGCGGTCAGGCCGCGCCGGATGCCGCCGACCTGCGCGCCGCCCTCTTTGAAGGCATCCGTCAAAAGGGAATCAGCCAACTGCCCTGGAGCAAACGCGCACGCGCCTTGCAAGAGCGCGTACTCTTCTTGCGTAACGCCCTGCCGGAACAGTCCTGGCCCGATTTTTCCGACGACGCGCTGTTGTCTGATCTCGATACCTGGCTCGGCCCGTTTTGCGATGGCGTCACCCGCTGGAGCCATGTGACCGCGCTTGATCTCGCCGCGATTCTGCAACGTCGGCTGGAAGCGTGCGGCTGTTCGCGCCACGCCTTAGACACGCTCGCGCCCACGCACCTGCCGGTGCCCAGCGGTTCGGACATCCAAGTTCGCTACGATCAAGATCCGCCCTACATGGAGGTACGCATTCAAGAGGTGTTCGGCCTCATGCGCACACCGACCGTGGCCGGCGGACGCGTACCGGTCGTGCTGCACCTGCTCTCGCCCGCGCACCGCCCGGTACAGGTGACCCGCGATTTGGAGAGCTTCTGGTCCACCGGTTACGCGCTGGTACGCAAAGACCTGCGCGGACGCTACCCGAAACACTACTGGCCCGAAGACCCGCACCAAGCCGAACCGACACGCCGCGTGCGCCCGCGTCCCTGAGAGAGTTCATTAGTGCCTTATCGGCGTTTTTTAGGGTGACCGCAATCGCGCAGCAATCGCCTCCGCGATGCGTTCGTGCCCGGCGTTGTTGGGATGTAACATATCCGTCTGCGCGTTGTTGAAAAATCGCGCGTGAGAAGCGAACAACGGGAACAGCCCTGACTCCGCATTGATATCGATCACGGTGACCGCCCACACATTCCCCGCCTCTTTGATAGCGTTCACGTAGGCGTCAATGTACTCTCCGATCTCGTTCGCATACGATTCATCCGGCTGCACGTTCGATGCACCGAACGTTGCATAGCCGCGGTGGATCGGTGTAAGCAAATAAACCGGCTGTGCGGGAAAGCTCGCGCGCAGGACTTTCATCAGATTGTTGATGCGTCCGCGGAAGGTTGCCTCACCGTAAACGAAGTTACGGCGTTTAAGCGCGACCTGCTTCCCATTCCTGTTCACGGTCTCGGTCGTCTCTTCATACCAACTTCCCAATGGCGTGTTGGCGTTATAGTCATTCGTGCCTGCGAAGACAAAGATCGCGTCAACATCATCCGGATGCTCCGCCTTAAGCTTTTCAGCCTGTCCGACGAGATGCTTCATCTGATGCCCGTTGATACCGTAGACAAGGGGCACGATGCCGAGTTTTGCCTCCAGAAAGTTCCAGTAGTTCGACGTGCATCCGATATGTCGCGCATCCGTGATCGAATCGCCGAGATAGGCAACCTTCTTCCCGCTCCAAGCGTTCTCACCGCCGTACACGCACAACGCGCCGACTGCGATAATACATAATATCGTTTTTCTCATTTTTCATTCCTTTGCATCTTGGAGTCTACGCTTAGGCGCAGGCACGGGGAGCACATAGACGGTGGTGTTGGGATGGGTTCCGGAATAATAAGCGAGGAAGTGCGTGTTGCCGATCACGGTGACATTGACGTTACCCGTGTCCCAAGGGCTCTCGCTGCCTCTCCCGACGATCTCGGGCTCGGCCCATGCGGTCGGCTTGGACCACACCTCTGCCAGCACATTAACGCGGCGCTTCACCAGACCCTTGCCGCGCTCGAAGTAGTAGTTGCTCACAAGCCCGGACTGCGCGTCGTAGACCAGTGACGGCGTCGAACACAGGATATCGCCGATGTTGGTACGCTCACGCTTCCACGTCACACCCGAATCGACCGACGTCAACTGGAACTGCAAGCCGCCGGAAGAACCCGAGACCTCTGTGCGGGCCAGAGCAAAGATCTTACCGTCGCCGACATACACAGCGGACTGTTCGGTGGGCCAATCGGCCTTTGAAAGCTCCTTCTCGATGGTCGTCTGCTTCCATGTGAGGCCATTGTCCGTGCTGACAAGCGTGCCCCAAGAGTGACTGCGATCATCCTTGTAGTTTCCGGCAAACCAAAGCGACATCATCCCCTTGCCCGGAACGTGAAAGACATCGGTTATCTGCATGGGCAACGGCGAAAGCGACGGCGTTGATATCTTCTCGAACGTCATGCCGTCCTTCGTGCGATAAAGGTCATGATGGTTCTTGGGGCCGCCGAAGCAGCGCACCCAGAGCAACATGGCGCCATTTTCGTCGAGCCCCTTGCCGATGGTCACTTCGCCGTAATTCGGTTCATTGGCCACGCAAACCTCGTTGGACCACGTTTTTCCGCCATCGTCCGACGCTCGCGCGAAAACACCTCTCACGCCTTCGACGATATTATGGCTGGTGCCACGGCTATAGGTACACACGAGCCGCTGCCCGATCGCCTGCATCATCGGCCAAGAGTTGTAGCCCTTGCAGTCCTGCACCGTGTACGGCGTAAACTTAGCCTCAGTCGCCCCCACCCCCAAGACCGCCACAACCGCTGTGACAGCCGCCATCGTCGTCATTGTCTTCGTCCGATTCATCGTCTTACCTCAAGATAATGCTCGTGCCCGTAGGCATCGAACGCATGAATGAAGAAACCGGCAGGACGCCATCAGTTATTCTGACTTCGTCTATGTAGCCGGTGAAATTGTTGTCGGCACCGATCGTAAATGCACAAGCATCGTCATCAGGATACTTAATGATCCCGGTAAATTGCTGGCTGCCGTGACTGACGTAATCGCGATAAAGCCTGAGTTCCGTCTTGGTGAGCCCGGAAACGTTTATCTTCTCAACCGTTATCGCATAATGGTGCCAACGCCCGTCGTCGATATCGTCAGGAAAAGCGGTCCATGTTGTGATGTATTTCTGCTGTGTCGTTTCACACGCTTCGAAGTCGAGTGCCTTCTTGCTGGTCGGACGGACATAGACCCTCCACGTGGGTGCGGGATCGTGACCCTCGAAAGTGGTTGTGGTCCGACTCAGACGCAACAGGCCGGCATTCGTTGCGCACGCCGAAAGATTCATGAACCACTCAATCGTGAAACTGGTCTTGCCGTGTAGGCTCGTGAAATGCGGATACCGGACCTGACTCGCATCCATGTAGAGTGACTTCACGTTTTGTTTCGTAACAAGTTCCGCCTCGCCGTCCAGCGCCACCTTCGGTCTGACAACACTACTGAAGGCGGGCACATTTCCTTCGTCCCCGGCAGTGACTCGGGCGAATCCCGCGCCAGCGGGATTGAGAGACGGATAAGGCTCGACCATATAATCGCTGTTGTCAAATGTGAGGTGGACCAACACCCCGGGCGCTCCCGCCGGATCTGCGAGCATGAATTCCTCAGGCCCCAGCGCGCGCCGGGTGATGCGCAACTCGTCTATCCAGCCGGGAAAATATTGACGGTGCCCTGCAATGTTCTGCACGCCCGCAGATGGGTAGACCGCGCCCGTAGTGCCGAGCGTCACGCTATGGCTGCCTTGAAGCGCGTAATCCACATAGAGTCGCGTCTTGGCAGCGTCGATGTCATAGACGAAGGCGAGGTGGTGCCAAGTACCGTCATCCACACGGTTCTTGCTCTTGATATCAAGTACGGTGCTGTAATCGCCTTGGGCTTGGAAGCCGCGCCCGAGAATCTTGCCGTCGTCACCGAGGCAGACCTTGACGCACGGCGAATAGAAAAACGTCCAGGTTTCGCCGTCGATCGCTCCAGGCGTCTTGAAAAAGCACTCCATGGTGAAACTCGCCTTTTCAAACTCCGAATTCGGAGCCATGATCTTGACACCGCTCCCAGATCCGGTTTCGTTGCGCACGGAATGCGTGGACCCCGTATTTGCAACGACACCCGCGGCATCGTTGATGCCGAAACGGAACGCGTCTCCGGCCTTGTTGATGGTATCCAGAACCGCCGGCGGAGAGTTCGTCTCACTCATCGGATTGGTTATTCGCGTAAACGCCCCCGTGGCGGTATTCACGTTGACGAGCGAACCGAACCGGTAATTGAACCCGAACATATCGGGACAGAAAAGAATCGTATCATCCGGAGTCACGCGCGGCGGAACCCTGACCTGAAGGAACTCGCCGCTCCCGATCGCGGTGTCGTTGATTCTCACTTCCAGAATGTCGCCGGGAAATGTACGCTCGGCAACATGGGTATTCGCGCCGATCATAAGCGGCTTGTTGGGCACTTGATCTAGAGACCCGAGCCCGGACAGGCTATGGACGAGTTGATAGTCGAGATAGAGCCTTCCCGTACCTTCGGCATCCAAGGTAAACGCGGCATGGTGCCAGACATCAGGCGTGACTAAGGGTCCCGACCCGCCGCCGACTACCCTCGATGTGCCCTCAGCGTTGAACCGGCAGGCGAGTTTGCCGCTCCACCCGATCCCCAGCATGACCGATTCCTTGTAGCCATCGTTGTTTACTCCCGGCAGATAGACGATCGGCGCCATCGACCAGTCTGTCAAGGCACCGGCGGACGTCCTGAAGATCGCCTCGACGGTCACGTTGGTCAATCCAAGATTCGAGGGGTTGGACGTATCCGTTCGGAGCATCGCCCCGTTGGCGCTTTTGGTACCCGGCGGGATTTCCGTCAGGCCAAAGTGCATGGCGTTCAGCCGTTCGCCCCCTTCCTGCGTGACGGGATCGTAAACCCAGATCCCCGACGGCATGCCTACAGTTCCGGAAGGCATATATTCGGGGACCACTCCACGATTGATGCCGACCAACGAGTGGCAGTGCATTTGATACATGCCGGGATTGGCGATGTTGTCGATCACCGTACTGAGCGTCGATGTCACACCGATGTCCAACACATCCAACTGGTACCACAACACCGTCTCAGCCTCTGCGCTCGCTACAAGAAAGGCCGCCACACCTGTCGTAAACACCCAACGCTGCCATGTCTTCATAGCTGTCTCCTTTGTTTCCCCGGTCAATCAAAGCCTTGCGGTTGTCTAATAGCGTACCAGATGTGTGCCGCCTACAATCATACTTTTGCGAAACAATTATTCATGCTTTTGCGCATTCTTCTTGCGTTTCAATGTTCCGCCGTATATCCTTGCGCCATCATGAAAACGGTCATTGTCTTCAGAACCACCGGCCTGAAGTGCTGGCAGCACAAACTCGAGGGGATGCACTGGTTCGCCGATGCGCACGGGTGGCGACTGCAAGTGATCGACGGTAACCTCTCCGCCACCCAGACGGCAAACCTGCTGGATTTCTGGGAAGCGGTAGGTTGCATCATGGAGGCGGACGGCGGCTGCACAAAATTGCGGCCCAGACACTTCCGCCACACACCGGTTGTCTTTCTCGACCACTCACCCGATATCACCAAAGAAGGTGCGTCCGTTGTCCGCCACGACTCCGCACAAATCGCGCGCGTCGCGGCAAAGGAATTACTGCGGCTCGATTTTCACGACTACGCCCTCGTCGGGTGGTTCTCCCACACCTACTGGACGCTCGACAAACTCGAAGCCTTCAAGTCGGTGCTCGAACTGCACGGCAAGCGCGTGCATGTTTTCGAGCCTGAAGCCGGCGATCGCGGCGGCACCACCGCGCTTCAAAGGCGCCTTCGGTCCTGGCTACGAAGACTACCCAAACCGTGCGGCGTGTTCGGCGTGAACGACTATATCGCCGAACGCGCCCTCTCCGCCGCCGTCGCCCTGGGATACGCGGTTCCCGAAGATCTGGCCTTCGTCGGCGCCGACAACGACGAACTCATTTGCGAAACGACCCGGCCTTCGATGACCAGCGTTTTGCCGGATTTTAAGACCACGGGGTACATGGCCGCCGAGCTGCTCGCCAGAAAGATCGATGATCCCGACTCACCGGCGGTCCTGCGCATTGTTCCTCCGCTCGGAATTGTGCGACGCCAGTCCACACGGCTTTTCAAACGGTCGGACGCGTGTGTTCAGGCAGCCATGGAACTGATCCGGCGCAAAGCCGCAGATGGGATAAAGGCGAGGGACGTCCTTGCGACCTTCCCCTGTTCACGGCGGCAGGCGGAAATCCGGTTCCGCTCCCTGACTGGACGCAGCGTACTGAAGGAAATACAGGAAGTACGTTTCACCCGCGCGATGGATCTTCTCAAAAGCCCGAACGTCGCCATCGGCGCGATCGCCGGGCGTTCCGGATGGCCTTCGGAACTCGTACTGGAACGCTATGTTAAGAAAAGAACCGGCAAAACATTGTCGGAAATCAGGCGCACGCAATGAAATTTGTACCACTTATTACATCTTACCCATTGCTTCTTACTTCCGCCCTGCCTGTTATTCGTTATCTTTTGCTTTCAGCGTGAATGTCCGAACCTCGCCGAAGGGGATCGGGGGGTGATGCGCGACCTCCATCTGCACTGCAAGCTCCACGGACAGCGGTGTCGTTTTCCCCTCCGAGACTCTTGCCAAACCCCTCGTGGCATGGGCGTCCCGCCCATGAAACACGGGCAGGATGCCCGTGCCACACCTGAAAGCAAGGGGGTTTGCAAGAACCTCCTCCGTCTGGAAGAGATCGATCTCGCCGAAATCGGCATCGGCCAGATACGGCACGTCAGCCGGGCGTCCGTCGCATCCAAGCGGCAGACCGTGCCGACCGAGCGTCCGAACACCAGCCTTATCACGGAGCCGGAGCGTCACCGCATGTTGCCGGTCATCGGCGCGCCACGTCGCGACTTGCGTGTTGCCGACCACGATCCGTGCGCGTACAGGCTGGTCAGGCACCACAAGGATCACCGCACCGTTTTCTGCTTCGCGCCATACGCCCTCCGCGTCGCGGATCTGCATGCGCGTAAACTCTGCATCAAGATACTTGGGGGGATTGGTGCCGTCGCACGGCACGTTACCGACTGCAAGACCAAGCGCCTCCGCTTGGCTCAACCCGCTACCCGGAGAACGCACCCCGAGCATGTGCCCGGCTTGTCGTGCAGCGCGATAGGCAGCAGCGCCCTCATGAAAAGCCGCGCGCCAATACCCGCCCGCGTGCGCGTCACGGTCAAACACGAACCACTCCGTCGGCACGACCGGCTCACGCGCCGTTTTGAAGCGCGGCGCGTAAGTCCGGATCAAGCGCGCCGCCGGACGCTCCACACGGTCGGGGCCTATGACCCCGTAATCGCTGCGCTCCCCCACACGGTAACCGCCGACCCACCACCACGGCGCCGTGCCCACCGCACCCGCCGCCAGGCCGGTCCGGTAGAACCGCTCCGAATACCGCCCCTGGCGTTCGATCGCCGCGGCACTCTGCGTCATGCGCACATCGTCCCAGACGTTGAGGCCGAATTCAGACCATACGACCGGCTTGCCACCCGTCGTGAACGCCGTATACCGCGTGATGAATCCGATCGCGTCTTCGCCCTCATCGGTATCCGGGATCGCGTAGCCTTCGGGGCAGATGAAGTCGATATGTTTGACCGGCCCGCTCAGTGCAAAATCGTAAGGCAGCGTATTTCCCTGACGGAAACTGATGAGGTGGTTCGGATCCAACTCACGCAAACGGCAGTGCGCCTTGCCCCAGAGGCGGCTCGTGAGCGTATCCATGAAGCGGCGGTACGCGGCCATCTGCACACGCCACGCACCGTCCTCGCGAAACCAAGCATCCGGCGGCGAGATCGCACGACCGTCCGCATCTCGCCGCGCCTTAACGCCCCAGTCGCGCTCGGCACGCGCCAGCGAGCCGTAACGCTCATCGATCCAGTCACGCCACGCACCGTCCCAACGCGCACGCGCCGTATCGTTTTTGAATACGTGATTACCCGGTTCCCAGATCGTATCGTACGCGAACACCGTAGCATTGCCCGGCAGCCGCGCGGCTTCAAGATAGCCTTTGAGTTCCGCTTCCTTGAATGCCAACGGCGAGGCTTGCCCCATGAACAGGTTCACGTAGATACCGTGCCGGCGGCACCGTCGCAAAAAATCGAGCAGATTCCGGTATTCGCGCTGCGGCGGTGTCTGGATGCTGACCATGTTCACGCCTAGATCCGCCAGATGAATCAGGTCGCGCTCAACCTCTTCCGGCGCATAGAAAGGATCACGCAACCAGCCCGCCCAATAGTCGGCGTGATCCATGCCCGACACATAAAGCGGCCAAAAATTCATTCCGACCGGATACCATCTCTCTCCTTTCAACCAGAAGTTGCCATCCCGCACTGTGATGAAAGCATCATGCGGATCAGGCGCAGGATCTAGCACGGCAAAGGTCTGGCTGACGGTCTCTTCGTACTTACCGTCCAACAGCGTGATCCGATAGCGGTACTCAGCCGGCTCTGCTGGCGGCTGCCACGTTGTCTCAATGACAGTTGCCCCACGCGACAACATTCTGGAAACCGGAGTGCGCCACACCGTACGTCCATCACGTTCCACGTTAAAGGTCACCGTGACCTCGCGCGGCGACGCGCCGAAATGCCGGAGCGATGCGCCGAAGGTGACCGGCTCGCCCGGCCAGTATGCGAACTGTTCCGGGCCTGCTGTTTCGATCAGCGTCCCGCGCGTCACGTTCTCAACCGCCGCCACCACGCGCGCCAACACGGGCGGCGTGCTCCACACACTAGGGTCACAGTAGCCGAATCCGGCAAACACGCTCCCGGCCCTGTTTGAGTGGCTGTTGAGCAAAAGCCATTCGCATGCCCCGCCAGTCATACCGTCAGGACGGCGCGCCTCGGCGAGCGTCACGAACCGCCATTTCGCGCCGCGCTTGTAGCCTTCGCCGCGTGTACGCGGAATCGCGCACACAACATCGCGGCAGGACATACCGGCCACCGAGACTTCGCCCGTCACCACATGCGTTTTGTAACGCGGGTAAAGACTTTCGAGCGAAAGGTCTGCGGGAGGCAACGCAAGATTCGCTGCGGTCAACGGATCGCGCGCCGATCCCACATCGGCCAGCCACACCGTATGCGCGCCGCCGACCATCGCAGGCGTGTGCGAAGCCGACATGCCGAAGCAGATGCGCACGGCCTGCGCTGCACGCAGACAGTCGCCCTTGCCGCCCCGTTTTTCCTTGGTGACCGAATCGCGCCAATACCGAAACGCCGCCAGCGGCAGGCCCGCCCGGCGCCATGTGTTGGTCAGTTCGGACACGGCGATCCAGCGCGAACCGTCGCGCTCAATGATTTCCACCGCGAGTTGGGCCAGAGGTTTGTCGCTTTTTGCGAGGAGCGTAATCATGTCGTCGCCGTCACCGAACAGCTTGGAGACTTCCGGCGAATGGCGGACTTCCCAGCCTTGCAGCCGTTCAATGTCCAAGCGTAGGCAGGCCGTTCCTCCCGGTCCTTCGGGAACGAGCGCGAAGGTACTGTTCTCGTCACGGCCGGAGCGCACCCGACGCCAAGCCTTGAGATCCATCCCCGCCTTGATTTCAAACGGGCGGTATGTTGGCTCGACGCGCTCCACGAGCGCCGCACGGTCGACCGCGTCGAGCCAGCGTCCGTCGACGCGCCAGAGTGCCCGGTCGACAAGCGGCCCGCCGATACAGATCGTATGCACGCCTTCGCGTGCCAGACGATCCACCGCGTTTACTGTCTCAGCCGGTAACGAGGCACAGTGCGGCAAAATCAACACACAGAACGACTGTGCCAACAGCGTCTCAGGCGGAAGAAGTTGATCCGCCGTCAACCGTGCAACCTCGAATCCCTTAGACAACAGGGCTTCGGCCAGTCGCGTGTTTGCCGTTCGATCATGTCCGGGCAAAGCATCGTCCAGCAATGCCACACGAGCGGGCGCACCTGTCTGTTGTTGTGGTGGCAGAGTCGTCTGCGGGGCTTCCGCCCGAACCATCACGCCACACAGCATCCATACCGCCGTCATCCAACCGATTGCCTTCCATTTTCGGGTGACTTCCACGAGCAACATGTTTCTCTCCATTTTCATGCCTATTAAACGGGTGGATTATCAGCGGCGTGCCACAGAAAAAAACGCCGCACCCGCGCAAGCGGGAACGGCGTTTTTATGCACAACAATCAGCGCGGTTCGCTTACTTCGCGATGACCTTGACCATCTCCAACACCTTGTTGGAATAGCCCCACTCGTTGTCGTACCACGCCACGACCTTGACGAAGGTCGGATCGAGCATGATGCCGGCGTCAGCGTCAAAGACCGAGGTCTTGGCCTCGCCGCGAAAATCAGTCGAAACCACCTTATCCTCGGTATAGCCGAGAACGCCCTTCAACTCGCCATCAGCGGCCGCCTTCATCGCCGCCTTGATCTCGTCGTAGGTCGTCTCCTTCGCGAGCACCACCGTCAGGTCAACCACCGACACGTCGGAGGTCGGCACGCGGAACGACATGCCGGTGAGCTTCTTATTCAGCTCAGGAATCACCTTGCCAACCGCCTTGGCAGCGCCGGTGCTCGACGGAATGATGTTCTCGAGGATGCCGCGGCCGCCACGCCAATCCTTCTTGGAGGGGCCGTCCACCGTCTTCTGCGTCGCCGTCGTGGCGTGCACCGTGGTCATCAGACCCTTGACGATCCCGAAGGTGTCGTGCAGAACCTTGGCGACCGGCGCCAGACAGTTGGTCGTGCAGGAGGCGTTCGAGATAATGGCCTGACCAGCGTAGGTCTTGTGGTTGACGCCGTAGACGAACATCGGCGTATCGTCCTTCGACGGAGCCGACATGATCACCTTTTTCGCGCCCGCCTTGATATGCGCTTCCGCCGTCTCCTTCGTCAGGAAGAGACCGGTCGACTCAACCACGATGTCAGCGCCGACTTCGTTCCATTTCAGCGCCGCCGGATCCTTCTCCGACGTCAGGCGGATCTTCTTGCCGTTCACGATCAGGTTATTACCGTCGACCGACACTTCACCCTCGAACCGGCCGTGGACCGAATCATACATCAGCATGTAAGCCAGATAATCGGGGTCCAGCAGATCGTTGATGCCGACAACTTCAATCTCGTCCGCGAAATTCTTGATCGCCGAGCGGAACACCATGCGTCCGATACGGCCAAATCCATTGATACCAACCTTGATTGCCATTTTTTACTCCTTCACAGTTTAAGAGAGACGAGCCTCATCGACCCAGCCATGCCGGGAACCCGCCGCGCCTTCCGGCCGTTCATCCGGGAAAAGAGCCTGCGCCCTGCATGATTGACTGGGGATGGTACGCTTTTTCCGATCGATCGTCAATCTGGAATCGCGGCCCGCTTTTTTACGATTACGGTGAACTCACGCAAAACGGGTTCACGCCCGCCGCATCCTTTGCTATCATGTGAACCGTTTTGAAGCCTACAAGGAGAATTCGTGATGAATGGATTTCAAATCGTCGTGTGCGGCAGCTTGGTGCCTGATCCGCTACAGACACTCGAACCGGTGACAACCCCGCAAGGCCCGGGACTCAAGAACGAGACCATGCTACCGTCGGTGCTCGACCCGTGGTCGGCCCACGCGCTGTATGAGGCCGCCAACCTCGCCAAGCAGGCGGCGGGCAGCAAGGTCTATCTCGTGAGCCTCGGTCCGAAAGCCAAGCTTCAGCAGCTCATGATGACCGTAGCGCAGAAAGTTCCCTTCGAACTGGTCGCGCTGGACGGCAGCGCCAGCGGCTTTACCGACGCGCACGGCGTGGCGGCCGCCTTGGCCGATGCCATCGCCGCGATCCCGGGTCTCGACAAGAGCCGCCTGCTGGTCTTCGGCGGCTGCGCCTCGGCCTCGCGCGACGCCAGCGTGACCATGCAACTCGTCTGCGAACGCCTCGGCATCCGCGATTTCTTCGCGGGCGTGGATGAACTTAAGGTGGCCGAAGATGACTCATTCACGGTATTGGAACGTATCGAAGGCGGCGAATATCTGGCCTCCGCTTGCAAGGGCGCGCCCGCCGTGCTCGCCTGGGCCACGGGCAACCTGCCCGAACCGCCCAACAACCCGCAGGTCGGCATGGCGAACATGCGCGGCGTGATGCCGTCGCTGATGAAGGCCAAACCGACCCCGTCGGGCGTCGGTGGTATCGCCTACGAAACGACCGAAATCCCGCCGCAGAAACGCCAGACCCGTATCGTCAAGGATGCCTCGGCCGACGAGATCGCCAAAGAGATCGTCGAGTGGATCAACAACTGATTTGAATAAGGACGCTTTCCATGTCTAAGACACTCGCACTTCTGCACACCCAGGCCGACGGCTCACTGCCCAAGGCCGCTCTTGAAACCCTCGCCGCCGCCGTTGCGCTGGGCCAACCCTTCGACGTGGCGATCCTCGGCACCGGCGCGTCAGCCGCAACCGACGCCATTCAGGGCTGCGGCGCGGCCACATTCTACACGGTCGACGATCCGGCAGTCGCGCAGCCGCGCTATGCCACAGATACCGCCGCCGCCGTCGCATTGATCCAGGCCGCCGGGGCTGAACTCGTGCTAGCGCCCGGAACCTCTCGATTCTCTCGCTGTCTGCCCGGTGCCGCGCACCGCGTCGGCGCACAGATCGACACCCACATCGTAGCGCTGAAAGCCGAAGGCGACACCCTGCGCGCGCAGCGCTGGTTCTACCGCCAGCGCATCCTCGGCACCTTTAGCCGCGCGGCGCGCCCCTGGCTGTTGCTGCTCGACTCCGGTGTGTTCGCTCCCTGGCAGGGGGCGGCCGGCAAGGCCGACGCGCAGGCCGTAGCCGTCACCTTTGCTGAAGACGACCAGCGCACCACCGTAACCGGTGTGCAGAAGCCGGTTGCCGACGCGCAGACGATCCGGCCGGATGCGAAGCTGCTCTTCGTGGCGGGCGCGGGCTGGACCAAGAAGCAAAAGGACGGCCAGTTCCACGTTGGCGATGCCAGCACACTGATCCTCGACTTCCTCGGCAAGACGCAGGCCTCGCTCGGCAGCAGCAAATCGCTGGTGGACATTCAGGGCGAGGGCCAGGAGACCTTGAGCTTCATGTCGCACATGAACCAAGTGGGACAGACCGGCTCGACGCCGCGCCACCCCAAAGGCCTCGCGACCTGCTGTCACGGCGAAGAGCCGCACGCGGTTGGCTGGCGCTTCATCAACGAGCGCCGTGCAGTCAACTTGGATCCGAACTGCGGTTGGGCGCAGGGCAAAGCCGACGTGCTCTACGTGGCCGACGCCTTTGAAGTGATGACCAAAGTCAACGCGCTGCTCTAACGCGGGCGGAGCCCGTAACCTTCACCCCGCCCTCTTCCGGAGGGCGAGGGGGAAAACAACTCTTCTTTCATGAAGTTTCATGTTTCATGGTTAGGAGAGACCTAACCCAACCATGCGTCAAGCAGAGCGCGCAGGCCGGTCACGGCGATGATACAAGCGAAGAGGCCAGCCAGCGCCAAGCCAATGTTCAACAGTGGACCGGCGCGGTGCTCCCCCATCAGATCGCGCCGGTTCACCAGCACCAAGATCACGGCGACAGTCAGCGGCAGCACGAAAACATTGGAGATCTGTGCCATGATCGTAACCGCCACCGGATTGCGGCCACCCA
>DAOTMQ010000039.1:0-20332 GCA_035450385.1 Kiritimatiellia bacterium
CTCACCTCTGGTCATATCTCGCTGTCATCGCGAGAACAACGACGTGCCGTACCCTTAGCGCACATTACCCTCTATGAAATCATGCTGCCAGCGTACGCCTTGCCGGCAGGCATTGTCAACGGTGTTTTTCGATTTTTCGATGACGCAATTTATTTACCCCACATCAAGAGTTCAGGAGTCTGGGTTCGGGTTCTAAAATGGGAAATAGCGAATAGTGGGACGGAGAGAGGCAATAAGTAATGGGCGGGTAATGAGCGACAAAAAACCGAAGCTAAAATTGCGGGGTTGACTGTTCGCGCGCATGATTCATAATAGAACCCGTCGTTAGACATAGGTCACGAAACATCGAAGGGGGAAGTGTTATGATGAGTCAGACGAAAACTTCACGCAGGAGCTTTCTGCGGGGCGCGGCGGCTGCCGGTTCTGTGTTCAGTGTAGTACCGCGCTACGTGATCGCGGGCAGCGGCCAGACGCCGCCCAGCGAGCGGATCCGTGTTGCCGCGATCGGCTGTGCCGGACGCCCCGTCTCCAATATCACGGGCCTGGCCGGCTGTGGTGCTGAAATCGTCGGTCTCTGTGATGTCGATACACGCCGCACCGGAAAGATGCAAGAGAAGTTCAAGCAGGCGCCCTTTTTCAAAGACTACCGCAAGATGCTGGACGAACTCGATAAGCAGATCGACGCCGTGACCATCGGCACACCTGACCATTGGCATGCGGCGATGTCGATCGAGTGTCTGCGCCGCAACAAGCATGTCCAGTGCGAAAAACCGCTGGCGCAGACTTTCGGCGAGGTCGACCAGATGATCGCGGCCGCACGCGGCGGCAAGCTCGTCAATCAGGCGATGAACCAAGGGCACGCTTACGACTCCATCCGCACCTTCCGCGAGTGGATCGAGGCCGGGCTCATCGGCACCGTCAAGGAGGCGCACTTCTGGGCACCCGCCAGCTACAGTTGCATGGACAAGCTCGGTGAACTGGAAAAGACGCACGAAATACCCAAAGAGCTGGACTGGGAACTCTGGCAAGGACCGGTCGCGCCGCATCGCGCCTACTGCCCGCTCTATCTGCCGGGACGCTGGCGTTTCTGGACCGACTACGGCTGCAGCACGCTCGGCGACTGGGCCTGTCACTTGATGGACCCGATCTTCTGGGCGCTGGACCTCGGTCTGCCGGAGGCGGTGCGTGTGGACGAGTTGGGCGATTGGGATCCCGCCAAGCACGGTGTCACCTACCCGAAAGGCGACGTCTTCACGCTTTTCTTCCCTGCCAAGAACAAGCGCGGCCCTGTCACGGTCAAGTGGTACGACGGCCCGTGCTACCGGTCCGTCCCCTGCCCCGACGGCTTGCCGCCTGACCAGTTCGCCCCCCGCATGGAAAAGTACGTCAACAGTGGTCCGAGCGGTGAAGGCGGCGTGATCTACGGTGACAGCGGCGTGATCGTCTACGGTTCGCACGGTGCCAAAAACCTCCGCCTGATCAAAGACGGCAAACTGGTGGACACCTCAAGTGCCAACAAAGACCTGCCGCCCCCGCGCTACCCGCGCGTGAAGGGGGGCTCCCCCTACCACGAGTGGCTCGACGCCATCAAGGGCGGTGCACCGGTCGGCTCGGACTTCGCCTACGCCGGAAACATCACGCAGGCGTCGCTTGTCGCGCTTGCCGCGCTCTTCGATCCCGGCAAACGGCTGGAGTTCGACCTCACTAAACGAGCTTTTAAAAACAGTTCGGCCGCCAACGCCCGGCTGCGCGTCAAGCGCCTGCCCGGCTATGGAATTTGACCCGATTCACTTTTTCAAATACAGACATGTCTTCCTGGCAAGGTAAAATGATTGGCGGCAGTATCGGCTCGTTCTTCGGCCCTTGGGGCGCAGTAGCCGGTGCCACCGCAGGCCACTTTCTCGTTGACCGCAAGGCGTCCTCGCCGAAGAAGCAGGCGCAACGTCTGATCGCCGTCACCGCCGCCGCGTTGTATGAATTGGCGCAGACCGACGGACGCTACACCACGCGCGAAGACCGCGCCATCCGCACGATCCTTGCTGAGCTCAACCAAGCGGTCGGCGGCGTGCTTGCACCGCAAGACCTCGCGTATCTGATTGACGACTGTGCGCGGATTGACCGCCCGCTGGTCCGGCTCGCCGCGATGGTGCGCGACGCCCCCGGCCTCGCACACGTCTCGGCCGTCTGGTTGTGGCGCGTGGCCGTCAGCGATGGCGACGCGACACCGGCCAAGGCCGACTGCATCGCCGGTTACGCGCGTTCGGCGGGAATTCACGATGACGACCTTCGGACGGCCGCGCTACTCTACGTGCGTCACTCAGCCTCCGCGCAGGAACGGCGTGACGCCTGCAACGTCCTGGGCATTCCCTACAACGCCGATGAGGCGCAGATCAAGAGCGCATACCGCACACTCAGCCTGACCTACCATCCAGACAAGCACAGCGGACTTGATCCCGCCATTCAAGCGCTGACTGCCGAAAAGTTCACGCAGATCAAGAACGCATACGACACGCTCAATGGACGGCCTTCGGACAACTGGTTCGCGCGCAATGCCGCCACCGGACATCTCGCTGTCGCCACTGCTGGTGCTGCGGTCCGCTGTTTCACCTGCGGCGAACGCGCAACTTTGCCGCAAGAATCCCGTCAGATTGACTCCGCGCGTTGCGACCGCTGCCAGACCTTGCTCGCCTTCGAGCATGACCTCGCGGTTCATCTGTACGATACTTGAACGTTAAGCGTTTTGTAACGCAGAAGCGCGGAGACGCAGAGGTTTTTTACGGGGTGGCGGCGTGACCGCCGCCGGGGAGGGACGAGCGTCTGCTCGTCCGCGGTCAAGCAGACGCTTGACCCTCCCAGTGCTTCGCGAGCCCAGACCACAGCACTGGAGGGCGAGTGTCCCCACGAGCCGCCGTCTGCGCACAGCACGGACGCTCAACGCCCAACGCTCAACTTTCAACGCTCAAGTGGGCGGCGCTCCGCAATGAAACCTGAAACCATCCTTCCGCACAACGGAAGGCGGCTCGTGGGGACACTCGCCCTCCATTGCCCGTCCCGGCGGCTCGTGGGGACACTCGCCCTCCAACCTTCGCGCCTTCGCGCCTTCGCGTGAAACAACCGAGCTGTGCTTTTACTCTCACGATTGCGAGCCACTTTTTGTGACCACCAAGCCTACTGCCCACTGCCCACTGCCTACTATTACCTATTACTTCTTACCTCTCACCTATTACCTATTACTTCTCCAGCAGGTCAAGGACCTGAAGGCGCACCTTATCCATCGCGCCGCGCTCTTTGTCGACATGCCAGTGGATGTGCTGCGGCTTCACTTCCGCCACCGCTTCGGCCACGCCCTCAGACAACACGCGCTTCGCTTCCTGCACCCACGGTGCATCGCGTCCGGCGACGCGTGCCTGTTCCACGCGATCCCGCAACATGCAGAGCGCTTCGTAATCCTGCACCCCCTCGCGTACGGCCTCGCTGTGTTTGCCTTCCAACACGCTGTCCGGCCCCACAAAGTAAGGCGAGTATTCGGAGCCCGACTGCGCATAGGCACGCCACGAATCGCCGATGCCGCCACCGCAACCCAAGGCCCAGTAGAAGGAGCCTTTGGCACCGATCTGAAACGCCAGCCAAGCCTGCGCACGGTGATAGGTAATCGGGTCCAGCAGCTTGGCGGGACCGCTGCATGAGTAGAGCCAGAGGGTTCTGCCCTCCGCTTGTTGACGCAGATAAAAATCGCGGAACCGTGCACCCTGCTCAATCATCATCGGTGTGTTGGGACAGAGGATATCGTGAAGGGCGTACATCTCGGGATCGCCCTTTGTCGGATCCCTGTAGGTCGGATCGATGAAAAGCGTAACGCCGGGGTTGGCGGCACGCACGGCCCGGGCCCATGCGATCAGAATCTCGTCGTGGCTGCGCTCGTGCGGCTCATCAAACAGCAAGATGACCATCTGACTGGCCTTCAGACCCTGCCCCTCTATATGCCGGACCCAAGCGGTGAGCCAAGAACCGACCATGGTCGTAAAGCGCGGCGTGCCCATTTTTTCACCGTGAAACGCCGGGCCAACGGCAAAAAACACGCAGTAGTTGCGCGCCCCCTGCCAACGCGCGATCCACTCATCCCAGAGCGTGTAGTCCAGCGCGTCGGCATTGAGCAGTTGGCCCGCCTCATCAAAACGCGCCCCTTTGGGAAAGACGGCGGGCGTCGCCCAAGGACTGTCCACATACATGTCCCGCATCAACGCCAGATTGGCCGTGAGATTGCCGGGCGCGCGATAGTAATCAGCCGCACCCTGCACGTAATCCCAGCCGCCCAGATGCAACTGCGGCTGGCGCGGGAAATCGAGATTGCGCAGTCGCACGCGCACGGCTACATCGCGACGGAAGGCCACAGGCGACGCTTCGACCAACAGGCGTCCTTCGTGAACGCCGGGCGACGCGGCGGGACGCCGGCAGGAGAGCCACACCTGCCGCGTGCAGCCCGCAGGCACATTGAGCGTACAGCGTCCTTGCGCATCGGGAACAAGCGGACGCAATGCGGCCATCACCGGCGTGCGGCTCTGTGTGTCGGTCGGCACCACCTCGCGCAACCCCAGATTCAAGGCGGCCGGCAAGCCCTCCAGCCGCAATGTAAAGGGCAACGTGCGGTCATGCGGATTCGTGAGGTTGAGCACCTCGCCGCGCACCTCGCCGCGCATCAGATCGAGCGACAACACCGACGTTTCCGCGCCCGACGGCGGCAGGGCGGTCAGCGCGAGCGGATCCCATCGGTTATTCTGCCACAGACGCGGTTGCGTCACGCCGGACGCATGCAGAACCGGCACGTTGAGTGCCAGAATTTTCTCATGCAACGCGCCATACGGCAGTATCGTCTGCAGGGTACTGGGCATCTTCGCCGCACTGTCGGCGATGGCCGCGCGCAACCGTTCCGCCTCGTCATTGTGCGGTGCCAGCGCCGCCGACAATCCGTTGGTCGCCGCCTGACTGAAGATCATGTTCAGGTCTTGGCGCAACCGCGCCGACACGCCGGACTGCACGCAACTCTCGTTGTAGAACTGACGGGGATCGCTGGCCTGACGGCCCGACATCGGCTCCGTCAGCCAAGCGTCCGGTCCGCGCCACACCTCGATCTCATCCACAAAGCAGAAGGGACGCGCCGCAGCGATCACGCACACGTAACGGCCGCGACCTTTCAGGCGGTCCGTGGCGTAGCGGAAGGTCGCGTAAGCCCCTTGCGGCGGAGGCTGACCGTGGTTGCCCCATTCGCAGAGGTCGCCCAAGTATGTCCACGTCTTGCGGTCTTCGCTTGCCAGCACATACAGGCACTCGGGCCAATTCACACCCGCCACGCCGGCCGCCGTACTCCACGACACACCGCAGATCGGCTCCACACGGCCCAGATCAATCGTGCAAAAGACCGGCGCGACGCTGCTCCAGCCCACCGTGCCCTGCTGTGTCCAGAAGTAACCCTTCACATAGGCACCATCCGTAAGCTGCGTCTTATCGCCGGCATCCGTGCAATACCGATAACGCGGCGTCGGTGTCAACGTGTACGGTTTGTTCAGCGCCACATTCACCGGTGCCGCCGCGCAAACCGACGCCACAACAACTAGCCCCATCGCTACAACTGCTCGTTTCATTTGACCTCCCCCTGCGGGCAAAGCCCGCAACTCAAGTTAATTAGTTAGGATCTTTTTTGGGTTTGCAAAACTTAATGATGGTGGCGGTGAGCCAAGCCATGATGATGGTGATGATGAACAATCCCAGCATGCCTTGCCACATGATGGTAAGCGAAATGCGTACGGTTTCAACGTGATCCATGGTGATCCTCCGGCTTTTGCTATTGCAGGTATTTCAGGACTAGGCTCAACACCAGGCCGCTCGCGGCCACCGAGGCGATCTGCCCCGCGACGTTGGCGCTGACGGCCTGCATGATCAGGATATTGCCCGGGTCCTCTTTCATCGCCAGTTTATGAATGACCCGCGCCGACATGGGGAAGGCAGAGATGCCCGTGGCCCCGATCATGGGGTTGATCTTCTTGCGTAAAAAGAGGTTCAGAAACTTCGCGAACAGCAGGCCTGCGGCGGTGTCGCAAACGAAGGCGAAAAGCCCCAGCCCAAGAATCATGATGGTGTCCCGCGTGACGAATTGGTCCGCCTTCATGGTGAACGCGATGATGATGCCCAGCAACAGCGTGATCAGATTGGTCAGCTCGTTTTGCGCGGTTCTGGACAACGATTCCAGCACGCCGCATTCGCGGATCAGGTTACCGAACATAAGAAAACCGATCAGAGAGACGGCGGCAGGGGAGATCAGACCGACGACGATGGTCACAGCGATGGGGAAAAGGATGCGCACAGTTCGCGGGATGTCGGAATCCTTTGTCGGCTCCATGCGGATGCGCCGCTCATCGCGCGAGGTCAGAAGGTAAATGACCGCCGGTTGGATGATCGGCACCAGCGCCATATAGGAGTACGCGGTAACCGCGATCGCCCCCATGTACTTGGACTGCAAGACCTGGGCGACCAGAATCGTGGTAGGACCGTCGGCAGCGCCGATGATGCCGATCGCCGCCGCGTCCCTTAAATCAAAGCCCAGCACACAGGCCAGGACGATGGTCGCGAAAATGCCGAAATGGGCGGCGGCGGCGAAAACGAAATAGATCGGGCGCTGGAACAGCGGCGAGAAATCGATCATCGCGCCGATGCCGATAAACAGCAGGAGCGGCAGGATTTCGGACGATTCGATGCCGACCTCGAAAAGCCACTGGATCGCCCCCTGGGTCTCGCCCACCCCCGGCAGGACCTGATTCAGCGCTCCGCTAAAGGGGATGTTCACCAGGATAGCGCCAAAGCCCATCGGCAAAAGCAGCATCGGTTCGCACTGTTTCTTGATCGCCAGCCAGATCAGCGTAAAGCCGACGGCAAACATCACCGCCTGTTGCCAAGTGAACGCCCTGATCCCATCCAATAGAAAATCCATACTTCCCTCTCAGGTTACCTTCACGTCCGGCAGTTCAATGTTGCCGGGTTGAAGGCTTTGCATCGTACGTCTTTCGGCGTTCGCCGTCAACACCGGGCTTTGGAAAATTGCGATCGAGCGGCTAGTGACAGAGATGCGCGAAGATCATGCGTTTCTAACAAAAAAGGTGAGTGGTGGTTTTTAGACATGATTGACGTGATTGACATGATTGGGTGACGCCGCCCACAGGGCTGGCGGCGCATTTTGGAATGCGGTGACAAGAACCGCGCTGTGCGCGGGTCGCGGCACCGCTTTCCCTCCGCGCTATGCGCGGAAACACTCTTAGTCACCCACACTTAGTCGCCACACTTAGTCGATTGCGCCAGCGACGAAGTTTTTCGACGAAGTGTAGGGACGAAGTGTACACGACAAAGTGTTGCGACGAAGTGCCTCGCGGCACCGCTTTTGCACACCGCCCTGCCGCCGTTCTCACGCTCAAAAAGCGGCGTCGCGCGGAATACCGCTTGCCGCCGCACTCCAGATTTTTCGTCAGACTTGCATGCCCACTACGTCAACAATGTCAACAACGTCCAACACCGAAACGTGAAACCTGAGCCCAAATGTCACGCGCTCGACCCGTATGACATACCGCGCTCTTGACTAATTATGGCGCTTGACCACATCCCTCCGAGCGACTAACATGACCGCATCAAATGAGGTCTATCCGTTTTCGCGAGGTAGTCTCAATAGCACTGGTAAAATCATGAAAACAGGGGCTGTGTTTTTCATTCTGCTTACGGCATGTGTCCACGCCGAACCTGTGGTCTATTATCAAGTTCCCGGCTGGCACGTCGAAAAGTGGAGCCCGGACACCAATCAAGTTAAGAAGACGCTTGTCGCAGTTGAACAATACTGCCGGACCGAAATGAGCGACGCGATTCGAGCAATGCGTCGCGCCCATGCTGATTGCGAGGTGGAAGTTATTGAGTCCAACGGAGTGTTCACTGTCCATTATGATCCACCCCAAGTGACCACAAACGCAATCCCATTGAACTTTTGTGTTTATGGAGTTCCGTATGTCAAATTTGAAAAGCAGATCGGAGCCTTTCTTGAAGATCGCGGTACCCACAAGGCACGCTTGATCGCCATCCAACACTGGCTCTCGAAGGAGATCAGGCACACGGTACCCGAGTCACGGCCTTTCACGGTCTATTACTTGGAAGACACTGGTGAGGTGGGCTTGAATACAGACCTTGGCTATAAGCAGAACACAAACACAAACTTCATGAGAGTGTATTACTCTCCAGGCCCCCCGTACTTCATAAGCGATGCCCAATTCTAATTCGCCTGGCTTATGAGTAGGAAACGCTTGTTAGCTGAGCAGAGATGACACCGGAACTGATGACTCAGAGAATCGAGACCGCCTTTGGAGATGTCAGGCGTGGAAGCGGCATCACCCTCCACGAGGCGGATGTTCTGGACGCATGCGGATCGGAAAAGGAGCGCGTCAAAGCGCGGAAACTCGACACGGACGAAAAATGGCAGGATGTGCCGGAACGTGAAATCGAGGATCATCCGAGCGCGCTATGCTTCCTTGATCCCGAGGGTTTTCGGTACTACCTGCCTGCCTACATGCGATGGAGCGTGCGGAATTACAGAACCAGTAACTCCCTCTCCAGTGACATGACGATCTATGCCCTCGCGCCATCTGGAAACAAGGGAGTCACGGACTGGAACCGCGCGCGATGGGAAGTCTTCACACGGCAACAGTCCGAGGTGATTCTCGATTACCTTCGTTTCATGCTTGAAGCTGGCAAGGATCACGCCGACAGCTTCATGGCGGAACTGGCGATCAACGCATACTGGCGACAATTCAGCTAACCAAGCCTTGCATGTGGACTCAATGGCACTGGACAGCACTTGCCCATCCCATCCCCAAAACGGTACACTAGGCACCATGAAGCTTCACCACTTTTTTGCGCTCCCGGCACCATGCGGCCTATTGGCTATCGCGCTCATCCTGACAGGATGCGCCTCTTGGACTTTTACGCCGACTCGCGAGAGCCGTTTCATCAACGTGGATGCCGAACAGTTGCGGGTTGAGTACGGACGCGAGAAGCGTACGGAAACGCTACCCAGCGGACTCGTCTGCACCTACGAGGGCAAAGTACGTTTGACGTTGCCGGACGGCTCCCGCCGCGTGCTCTACCAAACGCTCGCCACGTCGGGCATCCGCTATCTCTCTTCCAACAAGCAGTATGAGTTCATCGAAAAGGCCCCCTACTGTGTCCTGCGCCACAAAGGGCAAGTGGTCTTCGAGGGCATCTACCGCCGTCAGTGAACCGGCTTGTGCGCCGTGACCAGCCAGTGCGGCATGGGCGGCGGCACATGCTGTGTGGTACACGCCTCAAAGCCGGCCTGTTGCAACCAAGTGTGCAGTTCTGCATCGGAGAACACCCATCCGTGGTCGGTGGTGAGTGCCATATTGAGGGCGAACAGCGCGGAAAAAACAGGCTGCGTACGGGTCGCGTCGGTCATCATGTCCAGCACGAAAAGCCGTCCGCCGGGACGCAGCGCGGCGCACGCGCGGGTAAGAATCGAAACGATCATCTCCGGTGCCTCCTGATGCAGCGCCCCGAAGATTGTGACAGCATCGAACGCAGCCTCTTCGTAGACATCGGTATGATAGTCCCCGGCGCGGCAGGTCACGCGCTCCGTCATGCCGGCCGCAGCCACCAGTTCGGCGGCAACCGCCGACACCGCCGGAAGGTCCACGGTGACGCACTGCAACGCGGGATGGGCCTGCGCCAACAGCACGGCGTAAGTTCCCGGTCCGCCGGCCAGGTCCAGCAGGCGCGTGCAACCGGAGAGATCGAGCATCGGGACCACCATGCGGCCGATACCCAGCGCGCGTCCGTGCATCGCCAGCACAAAGCGGCGCGTCCGTTCGGGATCATCGCCCAGATGACGGGCTGGCGGTTCAACCGGCTGTCCGCTACGCGCAAATGTTGCGAGCCGTCCCCATGCCGCATAGACATCTTGATTGTAGCGGATCGCCTTCGTCACATCGTGTGCCCCGCCGGTGACCAGCGCTTGTTTACCGGCCGCTGTGTTCTCATAGGTCTCACCGCTTTTGCGCAGCAGACCCGCAGCAACGCAGGCATCAAGCAGGAGGCGCGCGCCGCGCGGATCAAGCTTTGCGCATGCCGCCAACTCCGCTACGGTGAGCGGACGCTGCGCCTGCGCGATATGCGTGAAGAGACCGGTTTCCAGCGCGGCAAAAAGCACGGCCGATCCGTAGTAGGCGCTGGCCAGATCAATGATCTCTTGCAACGAACGTTCATGTCCCATGATTCTGATCTCCTTGTTGCGGCTGTAATCGGTTGGTGACGGAGGGCATGCGAGTCAAGTGCGTGTTTTGTGTGTCCGCAGTCGGGAGCGCGGGCGTCCCCGCCCGCTCTGTGAGAGACCGCTTGTGATTCCGATGCGCGGTCTGGTTTCCAATGGAAGTATGCGCATCAGCCTTTTGCAAGACACGTTGTTGCGGGCGAGGACACCCGCGCTCCCGACTCACTGCTCCCCTTTTCACCAGAAACGCATGATCCTCGCGCATTTCTGTCGCCGACCGACTACGCTGCGGCTGTTCCGCCGAGGCGTTTGCCGTGCGTTTTCGCATGACGGCCATCATCACGCCGGACAGAACCATCGCCACCAAAAAAGCGGGAATGAACGAATCCGAGCAGGCGCCCCATACGCCGATCGCGGCATAAACCGCCGAAACCGCCGCGTTGCCGACCATCGTGACCGCCGCCACCTGCGTCACCGGCAAGCGCGCCACCCCGCTGAAAACCACCGACGTCTCGGCTAGAACCGGCACGGGGCGCAGCGCCAGCAACAGCCAGATGCCGTGACGCCGGTGGAACCTCTCCAGCATCGCAAACTCAGCCGCGCCGATCAGGCGACCTACTGGCGCGGCGGCGTAGCGGCCCATCAGGTAGCCGACGGCCGTCGTGATCGACATTCCCGCGAACGAAGCGAGCGTCCCGCCCCAAAAGCCCAGTGCCATGCCGCAAGCGGTGCTGACCAGACTCGACGGCACCGGCATCAGGATATCGGTTGCCAGCAGACCGGCGAGCAGGCAACCCGCCAGCACGCGATTCTGCTCGGCTTGCGCAATGACCTTCCTCACCCACGCATCGACCTGCGCCCCCGCGAAGACAAACGGCAGAATGATGGCCAACGCCACGACGCCGACCACGATCGCGGTACGCCAGGGAAAGCGTACCCCCTGTTCGTCCGGCTGCGTCAAGGTGCCGACCCCGCCTCTTTTATGAATTCATCGATCTTCTCGCGCGCGTTTTCAAGCACGCTCAGCCGCTCGCGTCGCACCATTTTGAACGGCAGGAGTTCGCCAAGCGGGCGCAGCAGATTCGCCATGCGGTCATTGCCGACCTCAATCGTCTCCGGACATCCGCCCAAGCGCTTGAAGATCGTCAGCAACCGCTCAGGAATCGCGGCCCACATGAGAGGAATGCCATCACTCGCCAAAAACAACTCCTCGGCGATAATCATGCCCGACACCGCATCGACCGCAAGCAGCACATAGGCAGTCTTCGGGCGCGTACCTTCGTCTCCGATCGACAACGGCGTGAAGACCAGATCAAGCTGAATGGTCATCGGCCAGAGCGGCTTGTCCCTCAGCGTTTGCAAGAGGTCGTTTGCCAGACGCACCTCCACCTCTTCGTCAGCGATCGGTTTGATGGTCGTCCAATCATCATGCCAATCACCTTGCTCGTTCTGCTTGCGCACCAGAATTTTGCGGGGGAACTCACTCTTCAACAGCAAGCCGTCGGACTCTACGCGCATCGCCATACCGTAGGCTTGATAGAGGGCCGTTTCCAGCAGGGCGAGTTCCTCATCATCCGGTATCCACGGGTGGTAGCCTGGAATGATCGATCGGAAGACCACGTTGTCGGGGCCTGACTTGAGCGGCCGTTCGAGCGCCTCATAAAACTCACGCTCATGATCGAAAAGCGATGCGGGCTCCACAAACAGCATCTCGATCATCGGGATTTCCAGCAGCCAAGTCGGCGTTTGTTTGGAGGGGGCGGCCAGCCGTGTAATCATGTCGTAAAAAGCTTTCCAGCCCATCAGGAAGCGCACATGACGGAAGGTCTTCGGACTGCCGCCGAACACGACGAAGCAAGGTTCTTTCTGCTCCGGGAAGAGCAGGCCGAAACAGTCCGCCACCCCCATCCACTCCCAGGGGCACAGTTCATCCAGACGCATGGCGAGCGCAAACAAGCGCTGCCAGCGCGCCTCCGCTGAGCGGGACAGATTGAAAGTCGCCATGGTGTTCCCCTATCGAGCTACCAACATCATTTACGAAACTCTTCCATATGATCTTTTAACAGTACCGAATTGGCCTTTAAGGCTCAAGTTCAAAGGCGTTCTGAAACGGCGGAAACGGCTTGCCCGCCCCATAACGATTCTGCTACGGTGACGCGAATTTGTGGACGTGCCGCGTCCATAGAATCTTTTATAGGAGGCTCTTGCAAGCCCTCGTGGCATGGGCGTCCCGCCCATGAAGCACCACGGGCAAGGTGCCCGTGCCACACCCCGTGGCATGGGCGTCCCGCCCATGGTGCGAAACACGGGCAGGATGCCCGTGCAACGATGAGAAAAGGACAACCCGTAGTATGAACAAAATGTGGATGGTGGCGATTGCCGGATGCATCGGCGTGACAGCGGTGACGCTGGCCGACGAAGTGCTTTTCAAGTCTGGCGACCGCCTGACCGGCACGGTGAAATCGATGGCGGACGGCAAGATGCTCTTTAACTCTAAAGTGGCCGGTCCCGTTGTGTTGAAAATGGCCGACATCGAGACTTTCTCGACGGATGAGCCGATCAAGATCGCCCTGACTGACGGTTCCATCGTGAAGCATAAAATTTCTGCGGCTGAGGACGGACATGTTGCCATTGATGCGGATCAGCCCCTGTCGTTCGACAGCATCGACAAATTGAATCCAAAAAAACCCGCCTGGAAGGGCGTCATTACAACCGGCGCCACCTTCGTGCGCGGCAACACCAAGAGCGACTCCGCCAGCGTCGGCATCGAGGCGGCGCGGCGCTCGGAGGCTGGCCGCATCACGCTGGGCGCAGGCTATTACACCGCTAGGCAACGTGACAACTCCACACGCAGCAACAGCACGACGGCCGATAACTGGTTCATGAAGGGCCAGTATGACTACTTCATCTCGGAAAAGTTGTACGGCTACGGCAATGGTCGCTATGAGAGGGACCGACTCACCAATCTGGAGATGCGCATGACGCCGAGCTTGGGTCTCGGCTACCAGTGGATCGAGCGGGCTGACTTTAACTTCTCGACGGAAATCGGCATGAATTGGCTCTATGAGAGATACCAAGAGCCGGACGAGACCCGCACCTACACGGCAGGCCGCCTGGCCTACCACATTGACAGAAACTTCAACGACTACGTAAAGGCCTTCCATAACTTCGAGTACCTCCTGAGCACCGAGCGCATGGACACCTACCTAGTGAACGCTGATGTCGGTCTGCGCGCGGCTCTGACCGCCTATCTGTCGCTGGAAGCCAAGGCGCAAATGGCCTATAACTCGAAGCCTGCGGACGACCGCGACAACAAAGACCTGCGCTACATCCTCGGCGTTGGCTGGACCTTCTAGCCGGTTGCGATTCAATGGTGTTGAATCGCAACCGGATTTAGGAGTTAAAATTTAGGATTAGGATTTCTGAAACGGCTTGCTCACCCCGTAATTATTCTGATATGGTGACATGGTTTTGTGGACGCGCGGCGTCCACGGAATCTTTTGATTAAGAAAAGGACGACCTGTAGTATGAAAAAAATGTGGATAGTGGCCGTTGCCGGGTGCATCGGCGCGGCGGCGGTGACGCTGGCCGATGAAGTACAGTTCAAGTCTGGCGATCGCTTGACCGGCACGGTGAAGTCGATGGCGGACGGCAAGATGCTGTTTGATTCCAAAGTGGCCGGGCCCATCGTGTTGAAAATGGACGATATCGATACATTCTCGACGGACGCGCCGATTGAAATCGCTCTGTCCGACGGTTCCATCGTAAACAAAAAAGTGTCTGCGTCCGAAGGCGGACAAGTCACCATCGATGCCAACAAAACCCTGCCGTTCGGCAACATTGCCAAGTTGAATCCTGAAAAACCCGCTTGGAAGGGCATCATTTCGGCCGGTGCCACCTTTGTGCGCGGCAACACCAAGAGCGACACCGCAAGCGTCGGCGTCGAGGCGGCGCGGCGCTCGGAAGTGGACCGCATCACGCTGGGTGCGGGCTATTACACCGCCAAACAGCGTGACGATTCCACGCGTGACAACCACACGACTGCCGACAACTGGTTCCTGAAGGGCCAGTATGACTATTTCTTCTCGGAAAAGTTCTACGGCTATGGCAACGTCCGGTATGAGAAAGACCGCATCGCCGATCTGGATATGCGCCTGACGCCGGGCGCAGGTCTCGGTTACCAGTGGGTCGAACGGGCTGACCTGAACATCTCGACGGAAGCTGGTATGAACTGGGTCTACGAGAGATATCAAGAGCCGGACGAGACCCGCACCTACATGGCAGGCCGACTGGCCTACCACGTCGACAAATCCTTCAACGACTATGTGAAGGCGTTCCACAACCTCGAATACATCCCGAGCTTCGAGCGCTTCGACACCTATCTGGTGAACTCCGACGTCGGCATGCGCGCCGCCCTGACTTCTCGTCTGGCGCTGGAAGCCAAAGCGCAAATGGCCTACAACTCGAAGCCCGCAGAAGGCCGCGACAAGAAGGATCTGCGCTACATCCTCGGCGTTGGCTGGACCTTCTGACCGGCGCGATTCAACGACGTTGAATCGCAACCGGATTTGGGAGTTGAGATTTAGGATTTAGGAGTTTTATACACAATTCCTAAATCCTAAATTTTAACTCCTAAATTTTTAGACCACGTAGCTCAACAGCCAGGCGAGCGTTACGCCAGTGATGCCGATGATGCTCTCCATCACGGTCCAGGATTTGAGCGTGTCCTTCACGCTCAAACCGAAGTAACGGTTGACCAGCCAGAAACCGCTGTCGTTGACGTGCGATACCGCAGTCGCACCGGAGGCGATGGCAATCACGATCAGGGCGGGTTCCACCGGCGCCCCCTCCAGCAGCGGCGCGATGATGCCGCCGGCGGTCAGCATCGCGACCGTGGCCGAGCCAGCCACCGCGCGCACCAGCAGGGCGATCAGAAAGGCCGCCCAGATCGGATGCAGGCCGACACCGGCCATCGCTTCGGCCAGCGCCTTGCCGGCCCCGCTGTCCACCAGCACCTGCTTGAAAACTCCGCCTGCGCCGGTCACCAGGATGATCAGACCGGCCGGTGCCAGCGACGATGTGGCGATCTCGTTCACCTTTTCGCGTGACAGACCGCGGCGGGTGCCCAGCGCCGTGAACGCAATGAGTGTCGCGGCCAGCAACGCGAAGAACGGATGGCCGATAAAGGCGCAGACGCGACGCAGCGAGACATATTCAGGACCGGTCAGCAGCGCGCCGGTCACGGTATTGATGAGGATCAGCACCAACGGTAGGAGCAGAATACCGAAAACCATCCCGAATGAAGGCAGATCCTCCTCGGCTCTGATCTCCGGCTTCTGGTCGCCAACCATATACGCTGGCACCTCAGCGTGAATGCGGCGGGAAATCCATGAGCCGAAGAGCGGTCCGGCCAAGATCGCACACGGCATACCGATCAGACTGCCAAAGAAAATCACCCGTCCCAAATCCGCGCCCACGAGTTGCGCCACGGCGATCGGTCCCGGCGTGGGCGGGACAAAGGCGTGCGTCACCGCCAATCCGGCCAACAGCGGGATTCCGTAAAGCAACAGCGAACGGCGGGTTTCGCGCGCCAGTGTGTAGACCAGCGGCACCAGGATAATAAACCCGACGTCGAAGAAGACCGGGATCGCCACCAGAAAACCGGCGATGGCCATCGCCCACGGTGCACGCTCGCGACCGAAGACGCGCAGCAGCGAAAGCGTCAACCGCTCGGCACCGCCCGAGACCTCCAGAAGTTGGCCGAACATCGCGCCCAGCCCCACCACCACCGCGATAAAGCCGAGCGTATTGCCCATGCCCTTCTCGATGCTGTCCATGACCGCTTCGGGCGACATGCCCGCCGCCAGTGCGGTGCCCATACTCACCAGTAGCAGTGAGACAAAGGGTTGTTGCTTCAATTTGATAATCAACAGTAGCAGCACCGCTACAGCTACCGCCACCACCACCGCCAGATAAGCTGGGCTTCCGATCATCTCCTCTATCCTCTCCCCTTGACTTGAACGTTAAAAGTTGAACGTTGAACGTTACGCGTTCATTCCTCCGTCGCGCTGCGCACCACGCGAAAACCGAAATGGCGGTTACTGGCACCACCATTGTAGGTGGGGTTAGCAGTGTTGTTGCGGTCCACCACTCTCAGGTAGCTCGCATCCCGTAACCATGAACCTCCGCGCAAGACCCGGAACGAGCCCGTATCCGGGCCTCTGGGATCCAGATAAGGCGAAACAGAGTAGTAGCTGCCCGACCAGTCCCAGCACCACTCCAGAATGTTGCCGCTCATATCGTAAAGCCCGAAACCGTTCGGGGCGAACGACCCGACCGGACTTGTGTAGGGCGGCACACCGTCGTTGTACGCCGGGTGATTGCCGCGCGGGTCGCTGAAGTCGTAGTTGGCATATTTGGCGTCACTGTAGAAATTCGCGTCGGCATGCGTGATGGTATCGCCATGCGGGAAGCGCAGACCGGCTGGTCCGCCGCGCGCGGCTTTCTCCCATTCGGCTTCGGTCGGCAGTCGGTAGCCGCCTGTGCGCCACGCTACGCTTGGCACGGCCTGTCCACTGCGGTAAACCAGCGTCTGCGTCACATTCGTGAAGTAACAGACCGGCAGTCCCTCCATTTCGCTGCGCGCGTTACACCACTTGATGGCGTCGAACCAATTGAGCGTGTGGACCGGATGGTCCGCCGCCTTGCCGCCACCCGCGTTGGTGAAGGTATAGCCGTTGGTCACCGCCCAGTCGTACACCGCGCGCCACTGCGCCCAAGTCACTTCTGTCTTGGCCATATAGAAGGCACTCACATAAACCCAGTGCAACGGGGCCTCGCTCGGATTATAGGCCGCCCCTTCGTCGATCCCCATCTCGAAACTTCCGGCCGGAACATAGACCATGTCTGCGGGCGCGGCACGGTCGCCAAGCCGTAGCCGCACCGCCGTATTGGTCGCCTCATGGCGCACAAAATCGCGCCAGTCAGCCGGAGCGAGCGATGATGCACGCTGCACCGTGCAGGTCACAGCGTCGGTAGCCGCGTTGGTCCAAGCGATAACCGCACCGTCGGCGGAAAGCGCCGTGATGCCGGAGCCCACTGGTGACACGATCCGATAAAAGGCCTTCTCTCGCGCACAGACCGCCGACACGAGCATCAGCGACAGCGCACCCACCTTTCTGAGCATCACGCGCTTCACCATCGTTAACGCAGAGTAAACAACGTACCCGGCGGCGGATAGACGGTCAGTTGAATATCGTCAACACCGAACCCCTCGTTCTCGCCCGCATAGTTGTGCGTGGCGATCAACTCCAGCACAAGCGTGTCGGCGGTGTGCGGGATGCCCTGAAGGGCTTCGAGTTGCGCCAGATCATACACATGATCCTTGTAAAGAACGTCTCCGCCGCCGCAGAAAAGATCCTGCCCGCCCTGCGTCAGCGTGTCTTTGATCAACTGGACATCGGCGGTGGCTCCGAACAACTCAAGCGAGTGGACTTGGGGCTGTATGCCCTGATCCGGCCCCAGACCGACGCGCAGAATCTCCACGCCGTCAAGCCTGATGATGAAGCGGTCATCCTCCGTGGCGGGATCAAGCGACTCCAACTGCGCGAGGATCATCCCTAGATCAATCTTGGCGTGACGCGGCAGACCGGTGAAGCACAGCATCGCGGAGTTGGTCCCTGCGCTCATCGAACGCAGGAAATACGATCCCGGAAAACCGGCGGTCTGCAGCGTGTTCGTCGGGAACGGCGCATACTGCGCGACAAGCCCCGTAGCGGGTACGTTGTTCGGTAGATCGGCAATCTCGTCCGCAGTCAGCGCACGGTTCCAGATGCGCGCCGCCCCGAGGTCGCCGTTCAGCGGCACCTGACTCGACAACGACCTGAAATCTTTGCCAAGGCCGAGATAGGAACCCGCGAGCGCGTAGGGTCCGTGCGATTCTGGCTTGGGGGTGCCGCGCTGCACGCCATCCATGTACAGGCAGATCGTGCCGTCGCGGCGTACCGCCACCGCACGGTGCCAGTTGCCGTCACGTATCCCGCTAATGACATCCGACATGGCAATGATCTCCTGCTGTTGGGGATTGGCGGTAAACAGCCTGAAGGTGTCGTTAGCGTTCAACTCAAAATTGTTGACGGCGATCGACGCCCCACTGTAGTTACCAAGGAGGATGCCGCGACCGGCATTGGTGGTCCGGAACATGACCTCAAACGTGTAGTTTGTCTGCGTGACCTGCCGGAGCAACGGCGAAAACGGCACGCGCCAGCCGTTCCGATCCGGAAAGGCATTGAACGGCTCATACGGCGCATATTCGGCAAGCAATCCATCGCGCGCGACAACACCGAAGCCAGGCGCGCAGTTGGCGGCCACGCCCGCCACCTCGTCGGCGCTCAGGGCGCGCGCCCACACGCGGGCGGTACCGATCTCGCCATCGAAAAGGCCCCAGTCGTTACGTCCGTCCTGTCCGATGTACAGATAATTGCCTCCCAGATCGAACGTACCGTGCGTCCACGTATTGGATCCGATCAACACACCGTCCATGTAGAGGTAGGCGTTGGTGTCGCACCTGACCCCCGCCAGATGGTGCCAGTTGCCATCACGGCCTGTCAGTCCCGCGGGAGGCAAGACTTGGACACGCTCGGACGTCGTGGCTGTGTTTGTGCTCCAATACAACATCGCCCGGCTAGTCCCCTCGAGCTGCAGGTTGACCGCTCCGCCGCCGGTGCCGGGGTAGGTGCCGAACAGGACATTCGGCCCGGTGGATGTCGTGCGGAACCACGCCTCCAGCGTGAAGTCACCCTGCGGCAACTTTTTCAGCGCCGAGTCGGCGGCCATCGGTACGCGCCAACGCGTCTGCGCCAGCTTCTCGGCGTTGAACGGCCCCCCGGCATGGTCGGCGGTATCGGGCATGGTGCCGCCGACCGGCACCTCCGCACGGGCCGTATCCCACACGCCGCCTAGGCTCGCGGTGCCGCCGTTGCGCAGCCAGCCGTTCCAGAACATGCCGTCCGGCCGCCCCGCATCCACGCGCATCCGGTAAGCCAACTGTCCCGGCGCCAACGTGATCGACGGCAGCGCCTTGGGCGTGAAGGCCAGTGCTTCGCCGCCCGCCCCGCGCGCGTAGACCGCCTGCACCTCGGCCGCCGAGAGAGCGCGGTCCCACAGCGCCAGCTCATCGATCATGCCCTTGAAGCAACGGCCCCCCGCAGCTTCCGTCGCCGAGCGGTAGGCGCCGACATGCAACCCGCGCACCCCGTAAAGGTCGAACATCGTGTCGGCTGCCACGCCGGACTTGGTGACCACCTGCACGCCGTTGCTGTACACAGTGAGCGTCACGGTATCCCCGACCGTAGCAAAGGTGTGCGCGACATGAATCCACGTCTGCAGGCCCGTCTTCACGTTCCCCGCCCACGTCTGCCCCACATGGCAGTCGAAGGAGTCGCGGTTCCCGTCCGTGGTCTCATACGATATCGTGTAATTGTCGCGCGACTGAAAAAGGCACTGCCGCGTGTCTTGGGTCTGCTGCCAATACCACAAGGCGATCGTAAAGGAGCGCCCCAGATTATCGTGATGGTAAGGCAACCGGAACGCACTCGTGCCGTCCAGTATCAGGGCGTTTCCCACGATGCCCGCCGCGCCGTCAGCCACTCCGACAGCCGGCTGGCCGAACAGCACGGTCGCGTCGTGAAAGGAACTTGAAGTCACCAAATTAGAGAACGCGCAGTCGGCGTCCTCGAAGTTCCAGTAGGCCACCGGATCATCGATACCCGCCTGACCGTTAGCCACCCCAACCAATCCAAGCGCTGCCACACTCACAACCATCGCAGCCCATGTTCTCTTTACCTGTCGCAAACTGACCCTCCTTTCGCCTGATCAAAAACGATTCTACTAATTGTTAGGCAATGATACCCATTTCCCGCGAAACGGGCAATCTCTTCCGTGCCCGATTTCGTAATCGGTTAGTGACAGGGGGAAAGAGTTATCGTGTACGGGTACGTGAACGAGTGTGTGCACGGGGTATGG
>DAOTMQ010000040.1:0-20107 GCA_035450385.1 Kiritimatiellia bacterium
CTTCACGTCGTCCACGTTATTGCGCAACTGCTCGGCGATCTCGTGTGTGCGTCCGTCGGCGAGCGCGATGAGCTGCCGCGGCCGGAAGTCGCCCTGCTCCATCTGCTGGCGCATTCGCAGCGAGCCCAGGCTGTATGTCTGCACGAAGCGGATCTCACCCTCCTTGCGGCATAGCATGTTGCAAGTCAGGCCCCCGACCTCCAGCACGACGGCTTCTCCTTTGTCGTGATTACTCTCGTCCTTGCCCTTGCCGAGCCTGCGGAACGCCAGATGGTAGTAGTAGCCGATCTGCCCCGGATCGAGCAGGCGGAAGGCGATGTGCGAGGTATTCGCCAGCCTGTCGAGGAAGACCGCGCTGTTGTCGGCCACGTTCAATGTCGGCGTGGCCACGGCGGTGACCGACCCCAGCGGGATGCCGTACTCATCGAGCAGCTTGCGGAACGACTTGAGGATCTGCGCGCATTGTTCCACGGTGGCGTTCGATATCCTGCGCGAGACGATGATGTCGCGCCCGATGGGCACCGACTGCACGGCCTTCTCGAGGATGTACGCCTCCTTGGCGTCGCGTTTCTCCGCGATCAGCATCCGTATGAAGGTCGCGCCTATGTCGATGACGGCGATCGTGGTCGGCGCCACCGCTTTTTCCGCTGTGTTACTGTTCTTTTTCATCGTGTGCGCGCGAATAATCTTACTTCAGAAATGTTTGCATTGTGTTAGCTTCCGGTTAGTTTTGGAAGCTAAATCGCACACAAGAAAACACTCAACCAAAATAAGTAGCCGTCTGGGACAGATTGACTATGAACGGTCAATGGGATATTCTATCTGCGTGACGAACAAGGAGTGACTCGTGACGTCCGGTAAAGTCAAATGGTTGATGCGCGAAGTTGGCGCTTGGGAGCGTGAGGGTGTCGTAGACGCGGCGACCGCGACGCGGCTGCGGGCGCGCTATGCGCTGGCGGCGGCGAATGAGACGCCTTGGGGACGGATTATTTTTGGTTCGCTAGGCGCGCTGCTGGTGGGGTTGGGCGTCATTGCCCTTTTGGCTGCCAACTGGGGTGACCTTGGGCGGCCGGTGCGGACCATCATCGCGTTTATGCCGCTGTGCGCGTGCGCCGTGCTCTATGTGGCGGGATATCGGCGCAGGTGGAGTTCGCGTGCCTTTCTGGAGCCGCTGGGACTCTTCTGGGGATTGGCCGTCGGTACGGGCATAGCATTGATCGGACAGACCTATCATCTGCCGCAAGATGCTGAAGCCTTTACGCTGGTCTGGACCCTGCTGTTAGTTCCGGTGTGTTACGCGACCCGGGCGCTCGCGCCGGTCGCGGGCTATTTCATTGGCTTGCTGATCTGGGTCTCGATGTCGCAATTGGCCGGCGGTGTGGGGCTCTGGTACTGGCCGCTGGTTGCGATTGTCGTGCCTGTGATCTACTGCGCGTATCGCGAACCGGATGCGGAAGTGCGGTCGACGTGGATGTTGTGGATTGCAGCCCTCAGTTGCACGGCGGCATTGGGCATCACGCTGGAGAAGAGTCTGCCTGGGCTCTGGATGATTGTCTACACGGGAGCTTTCGCCGCGCTGCTGCTGGGGGGCGAGGTGCGCGGCAGCGATGAACGCGGGTGGTGGCGCAACCCATTGCGGACGCTCGGCGGCGGTGGTTTGGCCGTGGTGCTTTACCTGCTGATCTTTCGGTGGCCGTGGCAAGAGATTGGATGGAACCATTGGCGCACGGATATTTTCTGTCATCGCTGGGCATCGTTCTTTGATTTCGGGCTGAGCATCGCACTACCGGTAACGGCTGCCTTTCTGCTGGTGCTGGCCTTCAGGCGTGTGCCAAGACGCGACTGGTACGGTGTGCCGCTGCTGCCGGCCTGGGTGTTGTGGGGTGCCGCGCCTTTTGTGACAGCCACCGCCTATGCTCTTGCCGCCTACGGCGGGAGCGACCGCTGGTCGGCGCTGTTCATGACTTTTTATTTGGCAGGGCTGGGCTTGGCCACACTGGGAGAAGGCTTGGCTGAACGCCGCCCCGGCACGATCAACGCAGGGGTGCTGGTGCTGCTGGCCGTGATCATCGGCAGGTTCTTTAGCAGCGATGCTAGTTTCACGGCCAAAGGCGTGGTGTTCATCATATGCGGCGGTGTGTTTCTGGCGGCCAATCTGGTGGTTTCACGCCGCATGAAACAGAAGGAGGGTGCGGCATGAACCGGCGTTGGTTGCTCATCATCGCACTCATCGGTTTGATGGCGCAGTGCGGCGTTATGGGCTTTATGATTATCCGGCGTGAAATAGCGTTGCGTAACGGTGCGGTCTGCCGTTTCCTTACGGCGCCGGTCGATCCTTATGACGCCTTTCGCGGCCGCTATGTGGCGTTGAGCCTCGCGGAGGCGCGCAGCCGGCTTTGTGATCGCGAGTATCTGCGCGGGCAGCGCATTTATGCGGTCATCGGCGAGGGAACGAACGGCTACAACGCGATCGAGCGTCTGACGTTACGTCCCGAGGCGGGTGCGGTCTACATTCAGACGCGCGTCTTGTCTTGCCGGGAGGAGTATCGTCAGCTTCCCGTCGGTACCAACGATGTCGCGCGGGCAGGGCGCTTTCAGAACACACGGCATGTGCCAACGGGCCGATACCATGTGCACTTTGCGCTGCCCTTTGATCGCTTCTACATGGAAGAAAAGCTGGCGCCAGAGGCGGAGAAGGCCTACTTTGATGTCAACCGACGCGATAAGCAAGAGGGTGTGGCCGTGGTGCGCGTCTGGCGCGGGCTGGGGGTGATCGAGGATATCGAACTCGGCGGCCGCCCCATACGGGATGTAGCGCGAGAACGGCTGAAGCGCTGAATTTTGGAGTCAGCCCCTTGTTTTATGACAGGAGCGACGGGGCGACCACCGATGACTCTGTGTGCCCACGGCGATGCCCACAAGAATGTCGAACGCTCAACGTTAAAATGAATACGCGGAGGAGCCTGGCTTTTACACCCGCTCCCCCGCGCATAGCACGGCAGCACTAAACTACCACGCGAACGCACTCACTTCGCGTAGGCCTTCTTCGGATGGTAGTGGTTGTGCAGCAGGTCGTGCGCCTTCTCGCTGAGCGGTTCGCCGATGTACTCTTTGTACAGCTTCTGGATCTGCGGATTCAGGTGCGACATCCTGAGCACACTCTTCTCGTCATCCGTGTAGAGACCGGCCGTGCGGGCCTTGCGCACTTCGTCTGTGGCGCCGGTCGGCTGGCCGCCGCCGCCGATGCAGCCGCCGCGGCAGGCCATGACTTCGATGAAGTCGTAGCGCGGTTTGCGCCCTGCCTTGCGGTCCTCGCGGATCGCGTCCAGAACCTGCTCGACGTTGCCCATCTGATGGGCGACCGCGACCCTGACAGACGTGCCCTTGATGTCGATCGTCGCCTCTTTCACACCCTCCATGCCGCGGACGGCCTCGAAGTTGATCGACGGCGGCTGGTCCTCTTTCGTGATCAGGCAGTAGGCCGTGCGCAGCGCGGCTTCCATCACGCCGCCGGTCACGCCGAAGATCGTGCCCGCGCCGGTGTATTCGCCCAGGATCGAGTCAGCCTCCTCCTTCTCCAGTTTGGGGAAGTCGATGCCGGCGCTCTTGAGCATGCGGGCCAGCTCACGCGTGGTGAGCACCACGTCAATGTCTTGGTATCCGCTGGCGGCCATGGTTATGCTACGGCTGATCTCGAATTTCTTGGCTGTGCAGGGCATGATCGAGACCATGAAGATTTTCGCGGGATCAATGCCCATCTTCTCCGCGTAGTAGGTTTTGGCGAGCACGCCGAGCATCTGCTGCGGCGACTTGGCAGTCGAGAAGTTGCTCATGAAGTCTTGGGCATACTTCTCCATCCAATCGGTCCATGCCGGGCAGCAGGAGGTGATCAAAGGCAGCGATTCACCGGTGGTGAAGCGCTTGATGAACTCCGAGCCCTCTTCCATGATGGTCAGGTCGGCGCTGTAGTTGGTGTCGAAGACCGCCTTGAATCCGAGCCGGCGCAGGGCGGCGTAGGTTTCGCCGGTCATGAGCTTGCCGGGCGGCAGGCCGAAGGCCTCGCCGATCGCGACACGCACGGCCGGGGCGATCTGCACCACGCAGTACTTGTCCGTGTCGCGCAGGGCGCTCCACACCTGGCGGGTCTGGGAGCGCTCGTAGATCGCGCCGACCGGGCAGTGCGCCGAGCACTGGCCGCACTTGATGCAGGGCGACTCGTTGAGCGTGACATCGGCGGCGGGTGCCATGCGGGTTTTTTCGCCGCGACCGATGAACTCCAGTGCCCAGACATTCTGCATCTCCTGGCAGACGATGGCGCAGCGGCCGCACTTTACGCATTTCTCGGGATTTAGCACGATGGAAGGCGTGGAGGTGTCGACCGGGATACTCGGCACATCGGCCGGGAAGGGGTTGTCGCGAATGCCGAAATCCGCCGCGAGTCTCTGCAGTTCGCAGTTATTGTTGCGCGGGCACTGCAGGCAGTCGTTCGGATGGTTGGCCAGGATCAACTCCAGCACGGCGCGACGCACGCGCACGATGTCTGCATCGTGCGTGGAGATCTTCATGCCCGGAGCGACCTCGGTGCAACAGGCGCGCAACAGCTTGGGGGAACCGGTGGCGCGGACCACACAGATGCCGCACGCCGCCCACGCCTTGAGATCGGGGTGGTAGCAGAGCGTGGGTATTTTGACATGCACCGCCTTGGCGGCATTCAGGATCGTCGTGCCGACCGGAACAGAGACCGGGATCCCGTTGATTTCGAGTTGAACCAGATTAGACATAATGGGAAGTCCTTTCAGAATTACGCACGGGTGATGGCGTGGAACTTGCAGATCTCATAGCACTGGCCGCACTTGATGCAGACCTCGTTGTCGATCGTATGCGGCTGCCTGCGTTCGCCGGTGATGGCGTTAGACGGGCAGATGCGGGCGCAGGCCGTGCAGCCGACGCACTTGGTCTTGTCGATCGTGTAGCGCAGCAGGTTCCTGCACTTGCCGGCGCGGCAGCGCCTGTCGTCGATATGCTCCAGATACTCGTCCATGAAGTAGAGCAGGCTCGACTGGACGGGGTTGGAAGCGGTCTGACCGAGGCCGCAGAGCGAGGCGCGCGACATCGCCTCGTTGATCGCGCGCATGTTCTCGATGTCCTCGTGGGTGCCCTCGCCGTCGCAGATCTTGCCGAGGTAGTTAAGCAACTTGCGGCCGCCAATGCGGCAGGGGGCGCACTTGCCGCAGGACTCATCGACGGTGAAGTCGAGGTAGAACTTTGCGATGTTGGGGATGCAGTCATCCTCGTCCATTACGATCAGGCCACCCGAGCCCATGATCGAACCGATCTTCGCGAGGTTCTCGTAGTCGATCGGCGTGTCGAGGAACTGCGGCGGTATGATGCCGCCGGAGGGGCCGCCGGTTTGCGCCGCCTTGAAGGCTTTGCCGTCGCGGATGCCGCCGCCGATGTCAAAGATGATCTCGCGCAGGGTGGTGCCCATGGGCACTTCGATCAGGCCGGAGTTGTTGACCTTGCCCGTGAGGGCGAAAACCTTGGTGCCCTTCGAGGTCGCGGTTCCGATCTTGCTGAACCAGAGCCCGCCCTTGAGCAGGATGACCGGGATGTTGGCCAGCGTTTCGACGTTGTTGATGACCGTGGGACGTTCCCAGAGCCCTTTGACCGCCGGGAAGGGCGGGCGGGGGCGCGGCATACCGCGATTGCCTTCGATCGAAGCGAGCAGCGCGGTCTCTTCACCGCAGACAAAGGCACCGGCGCCGAGACGGATCTCGATGTCGAAGGAGAAGCCGCTACCGAGGATGTCATCGCCGAGCAGCCCGTATTCGCGAGCCTGGGCGAGCGCATTCTCAAGGCGCTCGATCGCGAGGGGGTATTCCGCGCGAATGTAGATGAAGCCCTTGCTGGCGCCGATGGCATAACCGGCGATGGTCATGGCTTCAAGCACAGAGTGGGGGTCGCCTTCGAGCGTCGAGCGGTCCATGTAGGCACCGGGGTCGCCCTCGTCGGCGTTGCAGACCATGTACTTTTGTCCGGCGGGTTGTGCGGCCGCGAACGACCACTTCTTGCCGGTGGGGAAGCCCGCGCCGCCGCGTCCGCGCAGGCCGGACTTCGAGACTTCATTGATCACGTCCTGCGGCTTCATCTCAAAGAGCACTTTTTCAAGCGCCTTGTAGCCGTCACGGGCGATGTATTCATCAATCTTGTCCGGATCGATCACGCCGCAGTTGCGCAGCACAATGCGGAACTGCTTCTGGTAGAAGTCGATGCCTTCGATGGCGACGTTGGCCTTGCTCTGCTTCGTGTCGTAGAGCAGGCGGGAGACTACGCGGCCTTCGACGAGGTGCTCCTTGACGATGACCTCAGCGTCCTCGGGTTTAACCTCGACGTAGAAGGTGTCCTGCGGCAAGATTTTGACGACCGGTCCTTTTTCGCAAAAGCCCAGGCAGCCGGTACGCACGACCTGCACCTCGTTGGCCAGACCGTTCGCTTTGACTGCTTTTTTCAGTGCGTCGAACAACTCGCCGCCCTTGATGGACTCGCAGGCCGTTCCGCCGCATACCAAGATGTATTGTTTGTAAGCCATGTTGTGTAATCCCCGCTTAGCGAACAATGTCCATTGCCGGTTTGTCGCAGATGTGGTTATCGATGAGGTACTTGTTGACGATGTGGTCGTTGACGATCTGCTTGCCGACCTCGGCGTTGACGTTGCCGTAGATCACAGCGGGCATATCAGGGACGATGACTTCCACGGTAGGCTCGGAGTGGCACAGTCCCATGCAGCCGGTTTGACGGACCTGCACATGCGAAATGTTCTTGGCATTGAGTTCGTCGATGATCGCGTTGAACGTCTCTTTCGCGCCGGCGGCGATACCGCAGGTTCCCATGCCGACGACGATCTTCGCGCCGGTGGAGTCGCGCTTCTCGAATTCCTTCTGTTTCTCGTCACGCAGTTTTCGTAAATCATTGAGTGTCAGCTTAGCCATAGTTCAATTCCCTTCTTTCAATGGGTTCAGATAGCGTTATCCTGTATACGGGGCTTGATCACCGCAGGATTCGCCGCGACATCAACCTCGATCCGTGTCGCGTCCGTCTTGATCGCGTTCCACGTAAGATCAGCAATGATGCCGCAGACGGGTGCGCGTGCGGGTCAGGCGTTCCTGAATTTGGCGAGGATTCCCTGCAGCGATTCGGTTTTGACCTTGCCAAACACTTCGCCATTGATGACCATCACCGGTGCCAGGCCACAGCAACCGAGGCAGCGGACCGCCTCCACGGAAAACTCTCCGTCAGGCGTGACGGTGTTGACGCCGACGCCCAGGATGCCTTCCAACTCTTCGATGATGTCTTCGCCGCCCTTCAGGTAACAGGCGGTGCCCATACAGACCTGAATCTGATTACGTCCGGGTTGCTTCAGCTTGAAGAAGTTGTAGAACGTGATGACGCCGTAGATTTTGGCGAGGGGCACGTCGATCAGGTCGGCGATCTCAAACGCCACTTCCCGGGGAATATACCCAAAGTGTTGCTGCACACGGTGCAGGATCATGACCAGATTGCCTGGTTTCTCTTTCCATTCGGCGATGAAGGCTTTCAGCTCTGGAGTCAGCTTCTGAGTGCCTTGCGCCGTTGTTGGTGCGGTGCTCACTGTATTTCACCTCCGCGTTGCCCGGGCTCGTACCGCTACAAGCCGCGGGGGGTTGCTCAAAAAAATCGCATCACTATCTCAAAAACGGTCGGGACTTGCCAGCGCAAATAGAACTTTTTTTATCGAATGGTTGCCGCTTGGATCCTTTGGTTTCTGGTTTCTGGTCTCACCCTTGGATGTCCCATCGATCGGTGTGCGAATCTCGACAGATGAACGGGTCGACCTGATGCGGGAAGAGAGAGGCCGAACGAGAGGGCGGAAGTCTCGGCGCTAATGTCTGACGTCCGGCTCTCTTTCGGCGGTCTCGTTCCGTTTTTCCGTTTTTGTTGAGCAAGTATGTGCTTGACCCTGGCGGACGGAGCGAATACGATTCCAAGCGTGTACAGGGACTGTTCGTTTTAACGAGACGGGCTCAATGACGCTGTTCGATGCGTATGAGGAGAGAAGAGAATGGCTGTTCCAAACTACCAAAGTTTGATGTTGCCGCTTCTTAAATTTGCGGAAAGAAAGGGTGGCGAAACATCAACGCGCGAGGCCGTTGAAGTTCTTGCTAAGGAATTGAACCTTGCCGAAGATGATCTAAGGAAGATGCTCCCAAGCGGTATTCAATCAACTTTCTCCAATCGTATGGGTTGGGCTGCGACTCACCTGAAAAAGGCCGGATTGCTCGACGCAACACGCAGAGGGTTTTATCAAATCACTGACCGTGGAAGAGATCTCATAGGGAAACAGCCAAAATCGATCACCATAAAACTATTACGACAATACCCAGAATTTCTTGAGTTTCAAAAATTAAGGGGGGCGAGAAGCGGTGATAAACCCCATGACTCACAAGGGGACTCTGATGTTTTAATGGCAACACCGTCAGAGGCATTGGAAACAGCTTACGAAAATCTCCGAGATGAATTGGCAGATGAACTGCTTTCGAAACTGAAAAACGTGTCACCGGCTTTTTTCGAGCGGGTTGTTGTAGAATTACTTGTCAAAATGGGTTACGGCGGTTCTCGTGCCGATGCTGGAAGGGCCATTGGCAGAAGCGGTGACGGGGGTATAGACGGGATTATAAAAGAGGACAAACTCGGCCTTGATGTCGTTTATATCCAGGCGAAACGATGGAGCAACAATTCTGTGGGACGACCGGAAGTGATGCAGTTTGCTGGTGCGCTTCAAGGCCGAAGAGCAAACAAAGGGGTCTTTATTACTACGTCCAGATTCACTGACGAATCCAGAAGATATGTTTCTCAAATCGGCGTCAAGATTGTCTTAATTGACGGCGAGCAACTTGTCAACCTGATGATTGATCATGATGTTGGTGTATCCACGGTTTCGCTATATCCGGTTAAGAGGGTTGATGCCGATTATTTTGAAGAGAGCATCTAACGAGGATCAAGCGTCTGCTTGACCGGCGGCGGTTACGCCGCCACACGGGCAAGATGCCCGTGCCACACAGTCCGGCAGCAGCCTTGCGCAACCAAGGGACAGGTGTTTAGACGAACTTTTTTGTGACCACCCAGTGGTCACAAAGATGAGGTTAAAACCTCGCACCACGCAGCCGCTCAGCCGCTCAGCCGCTCAGCCGCGCTACGCGCGGATTTAGGAGTTAGGAGTTAGCTCTTTTGTCTCCTCGCGTGCGCCCCCTTATTGCATGCTCTGTGCGCGCTCGGTGCCCATCCTCCGTCCGTTTTACACTCATCATTGCGACCACTGAGTGGTCGCAATAACTCCTAACTCCTAAATCCTAAATCCTCATTCGGCTACCCGCTTGCCGCGCACGGCGCGGCGAGCGGACAGCTCGTTTCAGCGGCCATGTAGTCGCCGGTGGCGGCGTAGGCGCGCGCGCGGCAGCCGCCGCACGTTTGGCGGAAACCGCAGGTGCCGCACGCGCCGCCGTAGCGGTCGGGCTGGCGCAGGTCGTTGAAGACCGGCGAAGCCTCGTAGGCGCGGCGGAAGTCAAATCCGTGCTGACGCAGGTCGCCGCTGGGCACGTCAAGGAAGCCGCAGGGCTGCAGGACGCCGGTGTGGGAGATGAAGACGAAGCCGCGTCCGCCCATGCAGCCGGCCGGATGCTGGCCGGGCTTGCCCAGCGCGTGCCAGATGCGCACGGCTTGCGGTGCGCAGGTTTCGCGCACGCGGATCGGGCCTGCACGATCCATCTCGAAGGCCCAGCGCAGGACGGCTTCGGTTTCATCGGGGGAGAGCGCGAGGTCGCGCAGCCCGACCCCGCGTCCGACCGGCACCAGAAAGAAGAGGTCGAGCGTACGCGCGCCGTGCGCGATGGCTTGTTCGCGGATGGCCGGCAGCGCGTCGCGCGTGAGTCGCGAGACGGTGGTGTTCACTTGAAAGGGCATGCCGATCTCTTGCGCGATGCGCATGGCGCGCGTCACGTTGTTGAAGGCGCCGGCGATGCCGCGGAAGGCATCGTGGTCGGCGGCGTTGGCACCGTCGAGGCTGAAGCTGCACGCCATGACACCGGCGTCTTGGAGCGCCAGCAGCCGGTCGCGGGTGACCAGCGTGCCGCACGGTGCCATGACCGAACGCAGACCGTGTGCTGTGGCGGCGCGGACGAGGTCGAGGATGTCGGGCCGCGCCATCGGTTCGCCGCCGGTCCAGATGATCATCGGTCGACCGAACGCGGCGAGGGAGTCCAGCACGCGCAGGCACTCGTCGGTCGTCAGTTCGTGGTCGTAGGCGCGGTCTTGGGCACCGGCGCGGCAGTGGCGGCAGGCCAGCGGACAACGGCGCGTGACCTCCCACGCGATCACTCGGGGCGTGGCGGCGGGCGCGTCGGCGGTGTCGGGGCGGTGGGCGGGATGCGCGTTCATGAGCGGCTCGGCGCGATTTCTTCGTTGGTCAAGTAGCAGGCCGGATCGACGCCCCAGATGTCGCCGGTGGCGGCTTCGGCGCGCGCGCGGAAGTTGCCGCCGCAGACATCGAGAAAGCGGCAGTTCTCGCAGCGTCCGGTGACGCGCTCCTTTTTGGAGCGCAACTGCGCGAGCAGGCTGCCGGGCGCGGGTTCGCCCCAGATTTTGCTGAAGGGGGTTTGCCGCACGTTGCCAACCGGTTGGTTGCGCCAGAACTGATCGGGGTAAACGGTGCCGTCCCAACTGACGCAACCGATGCCGTGGCCGGTGCTGTTGCCGCCGTTCATGCGCAGCAGCGCCATCACTTCGTCGGCGCGGGGATTGCCTTCGCGCTGCATGCGCAGATAGAGGTAGGGGCCGTCGCAGTGGTTGTCCACAGTGAGCACTTCCGCCGGGAAGCCGTTCGCGTGCAGTTGCGCGGTGCGGTCGATGATCAGATCCAGCGTGGCGCGGCGTTGCTCGGGCGTAAGGTCACGCGAGGTGATATCGGCGCCGCGGCCGCAATAGACCAAGTGGTAGAGACAGATGCGCGGGATGTGTTCGGCTTCCATCAGGTCGAAGATCGCCGGGATGTCGGCGATGTTGTCGCGGGTCATGGTCACGCGTAAGCCGACCTTGATACCGGCCTCGCGGCAGGCGCGGATGCCAGCCAGCGAGCGGCGGTATGCGCCGGGAGAGGCGCGGAAACGGTCGTGCGTGGCTTCGCTGCCGTCGATGCTGATCCCGACATAGGAAGCGCCGATTTCCTTGATCTGCTCGGTGAGCGCGTCATCGATCAAGGTGCCGTTCGTCGAGAAGACGACGCGCAGGCCCTTGCTGACGGCGTGGTGCGCGAGATCCAGAATGCCGGGGCGCATAAAAGGCTCGCCGCCCGAGAAGAGCAGGACGGGGCAGCCGAAGTCGGCGAGGTCGTCGATCAGGGCGAGCGCCTCGCTGGTGTCGAGTTCATCAGGCGTACCCTTGGTCGCGGCGTAGCAATGGGTGCAGGCCAGATTGCAGGCGGAGGTGACATTCCAGACCACCACCGGTTTCTTGTCGGCGGAAAATTGCAGCAGATGGCTGGGCAGTTTGGCGGAGTGGCGGCCGTAGCGCAACGGGTCCGACGCTTCCACTTGTCCCATGTAGAGCTTGGAAATACCGATCATGGATTCACCTTGTTATCGTTGGGGGTTGATGGCACGGGGCCGGCGACGCGGGCAGCGGGGGTGTCGTGAGTCAGGGGTTCACGTACTGCGAAGGTCACGGGCACGGAGCTTACGACGAGACCGTTCGTCGTGGTGGCGGCGGCCCAGAGCGTGTAGCTGCCAGCACTGAGGCGCGACTGCGGCGGGCCTTTTTCGACGGCAGCCGTGCAGACAGGCGTCGCGGAAAGGCCGAGGCGTTTGTGGTCGAGAAACAGCGCGAGGGTACCGATGTCGACAGAGGCATCGGCCTCGGCCCGCGCAGTCACGAAGGCGGGGCCTTCGATCACGCTGTTCGTCACGGGCGCGGTGACACGCACGTTCGGGAGCCGGATGCCATCGGCTGAAACACGAAACGTGACGGCTACGCTCTTGTCATGGAACCGGCGGTCGTCCGAGGTGGTGGTCACGGTGACCGACAACGTGCCTTTGGCATAGTCGTCGGCTGTTGGCGCGAGCTGCACGGGACTGCCACTGTCATGGTCGGGCGAGAAATAGACCTCTTGCGTGAAGCGTCCGTTTTGCGCGATGCGTGCGCGCACAATTTCACACGGGCGCGTGGTCGGTCGCAGCATTACGGTGTAGCCGGTACGGGGCGAGACCACCGTTCGGTCGAAGACGAGCGATCCCGGCGAATCATCATCGAGATTAAGCAGGAAGGGGCGCAGGTCGTTGGCGCCGTCAATGCTCTTGTCCTCGGACTGGGCGCTGGCCATGATGTGGAAGAAAAGCGAAGGCGCGTTGGTGGCGGGCAGGATGCGGATGGTCTGCTCGATATCGAAGTTGTCCGGCGTGAAGACCAGCGATTCGCGCGAGAGTTGGGCGACGCCCGGGAGGTCGGTGGCGCAGAAGACGCGGGTTTCGCGCTCGGGGCGGTCGAGCAGGCGGATGCTGACAAAGCCGGGCCTGTCGGGGTCGATCTGATAAGTGCCGCTGCTCACGAGGAGGGCGTTGACCGGTTCGCGCAATGTGGAGAGCTGGCGCAGGGTGTCGAAACCGATGCGGGCGCAGAGGTCGTGCCAGCCTCGCGGGTGGTCCGTGTTGGCATGTTGCGGCTTCACCTTTTCGGGTGGCGGCAGGAAGCGGTCGGTCACCGTGGTGTACAGCATGTTGGCGAGCATGTAGGTCAACCAGTCGTTGACGCGTCCGGGCTGGGGCGGGCGGACGAGCGCGGCATCGGACTTGTACGCGCGTGCCCAAGCGAGCGGGTAGGGGACATAGACCATGCCGCGCGATTTGGCGAAGTCGTAGCCCTCGATCAATAGGGTTTCAAGGCGACGCAGTGTGGCGAGCCCGTCGGGGTCTTCTGTCGGTGTGCGACTGAAGACGGCCGTACAAGGCGGCGGTTGATTCGTCGGGGGCAGACTCAGCGATGTGTAAAGCTGTGGATCGGCGTAAAGGCTCATCTGCTGCACATCGCCGTACACCAGATCAAAAGCCGACGCATAGCGGTCGAAACCGTCGGAATACCACTCGGAAGGGGTCTTCCAGAACCACTCTTGGAAAGCTGTGGCCAGGATGAACTGGAGGTTCTGGCGTAGCGGATCATCGGAGAAGGTGTTGGGCACGTAGATTTTGAGCCGCTGTTTGATGCGCGGCTCAATGCGTACGACACCTGAGAAGGGGCCGCTGTAGTGGCGGGTCGCACGCGCGTTGGTGACGGCATCGCGTGCGGAGCGTGCCAGCACCTCGGTGGTGCGCCGGGTGGTCCAGTAGGTATCGAACGCGCCCTTGGGGACGCGCTCGTCGGCGAGCTGGACATAGACGGTGGCGGCGGTCAGGTAGGCGCAGGCACGGGCGCGCACTGGCGAGGAGCCGGGTAGGCGGTTGCGCGCCAGAGTCTCGTGCCAGGCAAAGGCGGCGGGGATCACCTCCACACCGCAGCCGTCACCCACGCGGTAGACCGTTTCAGCGATGGCGGGCAGACGTTTGTCACGAAATGAGAGTCCGGGCTTGCACATGACGGCCAGCGCCGTGCGCAGCCCGGCTGTGCGCGCCTGCTCGCTGATCGCTCGGACGCCTTCAAAGAAAAACTCGGGATAGTCGCTGACGCACGCGTCGTGTTCCGCGAGCACGAGCACGTCGTATCCACCGCTGAAAAGCTGTGTGCGCTCGGCTTGGGCGTCCGGATGATACCACCAGCCCATCAGTGTGCGGGTAAGCGTGACCGGCACGAGGACGACTCGCACCGGCTTACCGGGCTTCGCGGCTTTGAGCATGCTCTCGAGGTCCGAGCAGATCTCGGCGGCATTGATATCGCCAGCTTGTTGCGGCGCGGAGAGCCAAGCGATACGGATGAAGCCGTCGTTGTTATGATCGAGGTCAGACACCGATGCTTGCGTCGGGCACGGAATGGCTATGACCGCCAGAGCGGCCAGCCATCCGATTTGTATCCACAGCCTCAGAGTCATCGCGCTCCGGTTAGTGACAGGGGGCATGCGAGTCGAGCGCGTGTTTGGTGTGAGCGCAGTCGGGAGCGCGGGCGTCCTCGCCCGCAGAACGTTGAGCGTTGAGCGTTGAGCGTTGAAAGTTGAAAGTTTTTTAACGCAGAGACGCGGAGACGCAGACCTACACGTCCCTACACTTCGTCGCTCACGCTTCGTCGCAACACTTCGTCGTTGGCGCAATCGACGAAGTGTGGAGACTAAGTGTATTCGACTAAGTGTAGAGATTAAGTGTATTCGACTAAGGGTGAGGACTAAGAGTGTCTCCGCGCACAGCGCGGAGAGAAAGCGGTGCCCAAGGGAGGAGTGCGCATCAGCCTTTTGCAAGACACGTTGTTGTGGGCGAGGACGCCCGCGCTCCCGACTCTCTGCTCTCCTTTTCATCAGAAACGCAAAATCTTCGCATCCCCCTGTCACTAACCGTCTCAGAGTCATCGCGCTCCTGCTGCGGCCGGGGGCTTGGGGGCGGCCGCTGTCCGACGGGGGTTGCCGATAATCCGCAACAGGGTGGTTTCCAGCAGAAACATTTCGGGCAGTGCGCACGACACGAGCTTTTCGCGCAAGTCCAAGATGCGGTGGCGCGCTACACGAAGCTCCATCAGCGTAAAGTTGAGGGCATGGGGCAGCTTTTTTTTCAGCATCCATGTGCCTGTCGCGGTCGGGTTGACTGGCAGTGTGCTGAGTAGCGCGGCGGTTTCTGGCGGCAGATTCTTACTCCAGCCGCAGGCACCGCCCGTGCCGCCGTAGACCCATTTGCGGTCATGGGCCTCACGCAGGATCAACAGGTCGCGCACGGTTCTTTCCAGCATCGTGGCAAGCATGACGCCGATACCGCGCTGGCCGCTCAAGCGGTTGAGGGTGGTCAGGACGCCCAGTGCGTTACGTTCGCCGAAGGCATCAAGAAGGTCCCACGCTTCGGCCTCGCGGCCGATGGAGGTGATCTCGCGCACGTCTTCAACGGTCACACGCTTGCCGGTGCCTACGTAGAGACGCAGCTTTTCAACCTCGCTCACCAAGAGCCGCGTGTCGTGACCGACGCGTTTGAGAAACTCGTCGCGCGCGTTCGCGTCGACGGTGAGCCCTGCTTGCTCGAACAGGATATCCATGCGTTCTCCGGCCAGTTTCTCAAGCTCCCAAGCCTTGTGCCCACTTCCGAAGTCTTGGATCTCGCCTTGCTGCTGGCAGGTTTTGAAAAATGTGGAGTTGCGCAACACCTTGGTCGTCGTGATAATCAAGGTTTGACCGCTGAGCAAGCCACCTTTAAGCCACGTCGTGAGCTTCTGGACCGCCTCTTTGGCGGCTGTCGTTCCGGCGTTGCGACCGCCGCCGGTGAGGAAGGTCACATCACGGAACCAGGTGACTTTTGTGGCGCCGAAAAAGCCGGGAGTCTGCACCGATTCCATGCAAGCGTTTACGGCCTCGGTGATCTCATCTGCGGTGTCTCGCTGACCGTCCACGATTTCAACGCCGAACTCCCGATCCGCCTCCGGCACGAGCTGATTGATCCGCTCGCGCGCAGCCGTATCGACGAGATAATCGTCATCACCGCAGATAAGATATAATTTTCCTTCCATAAATCAGCCAGTATAATAAATGGGGTGTCGGTTGGCGAGACGCCAATCTCATTTTCGCGGGGAAATCCGCACAGCCAACGGAATAACAAAGGGCAGGCGGGCACCCTTGACAAACCAACGTGTGCCCTCAACGGTGGCCTCGGCGCCGATGTGCGGTCCGTAGGTGATTTCCGGGGCCAATAGGTTGCAAAGGGGGACGGCATCACCGTCCGGTTCACGGGCGACGAGGCAGAAGGGAGCGGATATCGGATCCACGCCGCCCCAGTCCAGCGTGCCGCGCAGCGTGACACGTTCGCCTTGGACGGCAGTCTCATCCAAGGCATAATCGGCCAACTCCGGCGGACACGGTACTGCGCGGGGCGGTTTGGGTGGGGCGGGGAGGTCGGGGACGGGTGCGGCTGGATCGGGCGGTACATTCAGGTCAGGTGATGCGTTCGGATCGAGCGGTTGTGTGCGCGAAGGGTTGGAGAATGCGTCGAGCAGGGCGTTGTACAGATCGGCGCGTGCCCGCGCCGCGTCGATCTCGCGGGGCTGTTCGGCGAGCGGCTCGACCTGATCGCGCAATACCCAGAACGTCATGCTGGGCGGCGGGGCGATCTTGAGCCAGTCACCGTACGGGCCGCGCACCTCAACGGGCGTGCCGCGGTCGAGGCTGGCGAGCGGACGGAAGGCTGTACCTGCGCCGGCCCGTACCAAACTCTTGTCGGCCAGCACCTTACCGTCGCGGACGAGATCGCGGTAGATCCACACCGAGAGCGTGCCAGGTGCCCTGACCGGCGTCCAAGGGGCGTCGGTCAATTCGCCCACGACGGCGAGCACGGTCTCGGCGGGCAGCCAAGTGATCGCTTCGAGCGGAGGATTGGTCGTGGCATAGAGCGCGAAACGCCCTTGGATGCCACGTACGCTGCCGCCACCGTCCGTTTCGGCACAGACCGTTCCGCCTGCCAACGCCAATAGAAGCGCCAGCAGGTGTAGGCTTGCAAATCCGTTCGCCTGGCTTGCGAAAACGCTCAACTTTCAACACCCAACGTTCAACGTTCAAGAAAATGCGTACGCACAAAACACGCGCTGGACTCGCGTATCCCTGTCATTAACCGATTGCGGTCGAAACAGAAAAACCGCCTGTATACGAACCCCGTGCGGGATACCGTTACACAAGCGGTTGACGATGTAAAAACGCGTAGTCCGCCGGGACGATTATTCTTCCGGCTTGGTCTTGGGCAGGCCCAGGCCGCGATCGCCGTCTTTCCACTGGCCGCGCTTTTTCAACAGGTTGACACGCTCGAAACGCTTCAACACATTGCGCTTCGCCGTGATTTTACCCGAACCCTTCAAACTGCTATGCTGACTCATGTGACCTTCTTCTCCTCTTCGTAACCGGTTCCGGTCTGTCCGATGTGAGGCATTCAGAATAGCAAAACCGGGCGGCTTTTCAACCGGATTTTTTGGAGTTTTTGTTTTTTGTTTTTTGTGTGGCTTGTCAAAGTAAATGTCTCTGGGGCAGGCGCATCTACTTTGACAAGCCGCACCGCTGTCTGAATCACAGATTTCGCTCAAAAAACGATTGCGTGTTGCGGAACGGAACCAGTATAGTGCATACCTTCTCTCTCTTTGTGTTGGAGTGATTAAAGATGGTTGATAAGCCCTTGCCGTTCACGTTGGCATTTCTCGAAAAAACAATCGCGACCCATCTCACGCCGTTCCATCTCTATGACGAGCGCGGCATCCGCGCCAATGCGCGCCGCTTGAAGGCTGCGTTCGCGTGGAATCCCGGCTTCCGCGAGTATTTCGCCGTGAAGGCGTGCCCCAATCCGTTCCTTATGAAGCTGTTGAAGGCGGAGGGATTCGGCATGGATTGCAGCTCACTGCCTGAACTGCTGCTCTCGGAACGGGTCGGTGTGACCGGCGAGTCGATCATGTTCACATCGAACAATACGCCAGCCGAGGAGTTTGTCAAAGCCAAGGAACTGGGCGCGATCATCAATCTCGACGATCTGTCGCACATCCCCTTTCTCGAAGCATGCGCCGGACTGCCGGAGTTAGTCTGCTTCCGCTACAATCCGGGCCCCCTCAAAGGCGGCAACGCGATCATCGGCAATCCTGAGCAGGCCAAGTATGGCTTCACGCGCGAACAGCTTTTCGAGGGCTATCGCACACTGAAAGCCAAAGGCGTGCGGCGTTTCGGTCTGCACACGATGGTGGCTTCGAACGAGTTGAATCCGCAGTATTTTATCGACACGGCGGAGATCCTTTTCGATCTGGCGGTCGAAATCTCCCGCGATGTGGGGATTACCTTTGAGTTCATCAACATCGGTGGCGGCATCGGCATCCCGTACCGTCCCGGGCAGGAGCCGGTGGATATCGAGCTTGTCGGCGAGGGCGTACGGCAGACCTATGCGTCGCGCCTGATCGGGAAGGGGCATCCGGAACTCAACCTCTACATGGAGTGCGGGCGCATGGTGACCGGTCCGTACGGCTATCTGGTCTCGCGCGTGCGTCACATCAAGAAAACCTACAAGACGTTCGTCGGACTTGACGCCTGCATGGCGAACCTGATGCGCCCCGCGCTGTACGGCGCCTATCACCACATCACCGTTCCGGCCAAGGCCGGGATGCCGTGCGACACCGTCTGCGATGTAACCGGCTCGCTGTGCGAGAACAACGACAAGTTCGCCATCGACCGCGCATTGCCGGAACTGGCCCCCGGCGACCTCGTGGTCATCCACGACGCCGGCGCACATGGCCACGCGATGGGCTTCCAGTACAACGGCAAGCTGCGCTCGGCGGAGTTGCTGTTGCGCGAGGACGGCAGCGTCGTGGAAATCCGCCGCGCCGAGACCCCTGAAGACTATTTCGCGACGCTCGATTTCGACGCGCTCAGCGGATTTAGGAGTTAGGAGTTAAGTCGCCGGCGAAGCCCGCGATCAGGCTGTGAGGTGTTAAGACTGTGAGGGGTGCCACGCTGCCGCGCAGTGCATGTTTTGATCCGTCTGACCCACCTCACTGCCTTACAGCCTCACAGCCTTACTGCCTACATTCTCACCACGAAGGCACGAAGTCATGAAGAGAATTTAGGAGTTAGGAGTTCGGCGGTTCTGGTTCGTGTGTGAACAGATCGAAGACCAGATCCTTCTGGCGCTGCCGTCGCCCCTGCTCGTAACCGCGCGTTCCGCCGTCGTCCGTGAGATCTTCGCCGACCGAATAGATGATACGCCGTTCGGTGGAGTAGCGAAAGGGCTGTCCGTCGAACGGATCGCGTGGCACGGCGGACAAGTAGTCGGGTACCAACGCCTCCAGTGTCTCAGGCAGATGCCCCGTCGTTTCCTCATACGCCCGGCACGCCAGCAACAGCCGCACAGCGGAAAGCTTGCACTCATCCCCACACGCCCGCCGTACCTTGTCAGCCAGCATTTTTCTCTGATACCGCCAGATGCGCAGCCCCAAAACGTTGGCAGACGGCCATCGTAAGCGGTGTGTCTGACCGCGCTTGGCCGACGGGCCGTCGTTTTGGCTCGTATTGCCGGAAAGAACTCCGGTCGTATCGCTGCCTCCAAGAGGATGGTCAGCATAGGCCGTTCCAGCATGTGCCATCAACAATCGGTAGTCTCCGGCCATCAGATGCCGGGTACGGTTGTACTGCATGAAATAGCTCGGTAAATAGACGAATTGAACCCTAAGTCTCACGACCGTGCGTTTAAATTTGCTTACGCCCAAACGGTCTGCATAGATCTGATAGGCCCTGCCGCTCCGCGTTGGTTCCAGTAATTCCATTTGAACTGCATAATCACCCCTCGCTGATTTGGCCAGTTCCTGATTTGCGGAGCGCAGTTCTGTGAGCGCGGCGAGCAGACGCGCTCTTTCCGCCGGGCCGCACCGCTTGTCGCGCACCAGAGCCATTGCTTGGGTCAACCCCATGTTGACGACACCATTGGCGATCGGATAGTCGATCATGTTGTCCGAGGCCTGATGAAGCCGAGCCCCATATTGCATCAACAGTAGTGCGGCATCAGTCGCCTCGCTCATTCGCCCCTGCATTCGTTCGAACCGGGCCTGAGTCGCGAGCAGTTGCCCGACCTCAAAAAAACGCCAAAAAAGACTAAAGTTATTCGCGTTGTCCGGCTCCTGACAGAAGGGACGCTCAACGCCATGCTTGATCCAAGCGATGACCGCTTGGTTGGTCGCAATGACGGCAGACACCAGAGCATCATCGTTCGTTTGTCCACGAAGATACTCGGACAGACTGAAGTCCGGAGGCTCGTGCAACTCATTGGTGGCCTGCAGAAAGCAGGCGTAGGCATTTTCTTCTGGAGGCACCTCAGTCCGGACAACGGCCAGATCGGAGACATCAGGCGGGGCGATGTCCCAGATCGGCGCGTAAATCAACGCCGCTAAAAAAAGG
>DAOTMQ010000041.1:0-20106 GCA_035450385.1 Kiritimatiellia bacterium
TCTGACAAGTCATTGTATCGGTCGGCTGCGCACGTATTGAGGTTGCTGGAAACACAAAATGTCTCATGTCAAACTACGACCCCGATAACCTATGACAAAATCAAAAGAAGATGCGGTCCTTTTGCTGGGGAAGCTATACGAGTCACAAGATTCTCTTGCAAGTTTGTGTTCTGAATTTGAGTTTGAATCTGATGAGGCGCGACATGCGTTCTCGAAGACTGTGGGCCGTATGCTGGGCTATTTATTCGAGGGCATCCTGCGGCCTATTTACAGAAAATATCCAGAATTAACACCACCCACGCTGAAAGACTCGTTGGAAAAGAGGGAGAAGTCGATCCCACCGGCTAACGTCCATGAGAAAAGACTCGGTTAACATTGAGGGCAATACACCCCTTTTTCAGAAGATCAGATGGGCTCTCAAATTTTTGTGACCACCCAGTGGTCGCAACAATCGATCCCTGCAAAAATCAATGCCCAACAGACACGCTTATGGGGTATACTACACCCTATGTTTTCCCCTGTTATCGCATTCAAGCGCGTGGTCCGCGGGGTGTCTATTGTTGTGGGCGTGGTGGCGGTTGGTGTCATGCTCGCGGCGGCGACGCTCTGGTTGCGGCGTATTCATATCGCGACGCGCGCGGTGCATGCAGTGCTGGCGCGTCAGGGTATCGATGATGTCTCTTTCAGGTTGACCAAGCTCTCGCCGTGGCGGCTGGCGTTGCGTGACGTGCACTGGGGCGAGGGGCCGGTCCCGCTTCTGGCGATCGACCAGATCGACCTGCATTATTCGCCGGACGATTTGCCGCGACGCCATGTCGAACGCATTCACGTTCAAGGCGTGCGCACGACCCTGCTGGTTCAAGATGGTGCGTGGGTGTCGCCATTAGCTGAACGTCTGAAGCCTCTGTTGCCGACATCTGACCGTTCCGACCGCGCGCGGCCGGTGTCTGATGCGCCGCCCTTTTCGTTCTGGATGACGACCCTGCACGATGTGCGGATCGCGGTGGCGACGCCGTCTGATCCGGCCGAGCCGCTGGCGTGCCTCGCTTTTTCAGGCGGCGGTGTCGGCGAAGCCGTCGAGCGCTACCGCTTCTGGGGACAGGTGCAGGGCGAGGGGACCCCCGGCACGGGTACGCTGTCCCAAGTGAGGCTGGTCGGCAGCGCGGATCTTGCGAAAGGCGCGGTCACGCTCACATCGGAGTTGGCTTTCCCGGATCTCGGCGGTGGCCTGGCGGTTGCACGCCGGTTGGCTCCCGACGCATTGTCGCGCTGCGCGGTTGAGCCAGCGGCGGGTGCCAGTCTGACGGCGCGGGGTGAGTTCTCGGTGGAGTCGTGGACCAACGTCCAGCCGTTTCAGCTTTCGGTGGCGCTCGGGCGCAACAGCCGGTTCGACCTGCCGTCGCGTCAGGCGCATGCGGTGTTGCAGAGTGCGCGGATCGAGGCGTCGGGCACGCCGCAGGATGTACAGTTCCGGGTCAATGCTGGTCTGTCAGGTTTTGCTTGGGGGCAGGGACTTGGAGCATCGCAAGAACGCGGGCGGATGCTTAGTCTGCGGGGCTCGGGGCGATGGAAACAGGAGGCGACAGGGCAGCGGCTGAACGCCTCGTTGGAAAGCGATCTGCCGGGACGCTCGATTGCGACGCTGTTGCCGCGTGTGTTGCCGCTCGTGCCGATCTTTTTTTCCGACGGTGGCACGTTGAAGGTCGATGCTGAAGTGCAGTGTCCGTCGGGCGGCGCGTGGGACGGTCGCGTGCAGTACGCGGCCGAGGCGTTGCGTTCGTCTGCGCCGCTCTCTGGCACCTATGTTGGTGCCAAAGCGGTGCGGGTGGTTGGCGAGGCTGATATCGAGGCATCCAAACCGGGCGCGGTACGCTGCGAGATCGCGTTGCAAGACGGGTATGTCTTTCGTGATGCGTTTACGCTCACCGGCAGCGTTGATGCGAAGCTGACAGCGCAGCCGCCTTATGCAGAGGCGCGCGGCACGTTCGCTGGCCATCTGGGTGAAGCGCGTGCGCTTTCTAAATTGCCGCTGGCGTTGGATGATGGGCGTGTGCGTTTTGAGGGCAAGGCTGTGGTGTCCAGCCTGTCATCCAATCCGGTGTGGCGTATCGCGTTGACGCTGCCTGACGCGCCGACGGCTTGGACGCAGCAGCAGGCGCAGGTGGCGGGACGGTTGGGCGGCGCGGCCGAAATCCGTTACAGCACCGACAGTCTGGCAGCGCGCGGCGCAGTGTGGGCGCGTGAGGTCAAGGCGCAGACCGGGCCGGAGACGAATCGCACGTTGACGGCCGGCGCGGAGAGTCTGGGCGCGCGCTTTGAGATTCCGGAGTTCAAGCGCACCGCGCATCCGCAATGGGCGGCTGACGTGACGCTCGCTGTCAGCAATGCCTGGGCCGGGAGCGGTTCTCAGGCACGGCTGGAGCAGGCCTGCATGGAGTTGCCGTTCAATTGGTCGGCGGCGGACGGACTGGCCTTCCGGCCGGAGCAGCGGCTGGCTTGGCAGCGGTTGGAGGCGCAGGGCATCGCGGTCGAGATGGACGGTATGAAATGGTCGGCTGATGACGATACGGTCACGGCGCAAATCGCGCTGCGGCTGTCGGAGAGCGCGCTGCGTGTGCAGACGGAGGCGCAAATCCCGTTACGTGATCCGCGTGCGATGCGGCTTACGGTCACGCTGCCTGAAACCGAGTTGGAGCCGACAGATGCGCTTATGGCGCTGGTCCGCGACAAGGTGCCCGGGGTCGAGGTCGGTGGACGTGTGGCCGCTGAGGCGAACATGCGTCTCTTGGGGGTACGTCCGCATGTGATCGGACGACTACGCGTCAATGAGGGCTGGTTGCGCAAGGAACAAGCCGAGGTGCGTGGCGTCACCGCTGACGTGCCGTTTTCGGTGGGTGTCTTTTTCCGGACAATAGAACAGCCCTTTGTTGCGTTTACTCATGCGAAGGTCGGAAACGTGCCCTTCGACCAAGGGCGTGTTGATTTTCAGGTGACGCGCCGCGGGATCTTTGTGGACCGAGCCGAGGTCGGCTGGTGCAAGGGCAGTCTCAATGCCTACTCGGTGAACTGGGAGTTTGTGCGGCCGAACGATGAGTTTGTGGTGTATGCCGACCGCATTGATCTGGGTGAGGCGCTGATGATGGTCATGCCTTTCAAGGGGCGGATGGAAGGGGTGTTGTTCGGCCGCTTCCCGGTGGGGATCAAAGAGGGCCATGTACGGCTTGCGCCCGGTTTCCTCTATTCGTTGCCGGGTCAGGGCGGTTCGTTGCGACTTGAGGACAGCGAGCAGATGCGGGCACTGCTGGAGCGCTCGGGAATCAAGGGCGATGTGCAGAAGCCGTTGGCCCAAGCGTTGAGCGACTTGGATTTCAACATGCTCAAGCTGGATTTGGAGCCGCGGGCGGACGGCGAGGGGACATTGCGGATCAAGTTGGTCGGCAAATCTAACGACAAGGCATGGCCCGCGCCGGTGGATTTGAACTTGAATCTCCACGGGCCATTGGAGAAACTAGTGAACATGGGATTGGATGCGTCGCGTCAGCAGGCGCCCAAACGATGATTTTCAGGAAGGAGAGGAGTGCATGAGGAGAATGAGACGAGCGGTGGTGGTTGGGATCTTGATGGCGCTAGCGGCGGGCGGGTGCCTGTCCGTCAAAACAGAGCATGAGATCAAACCGATCCACATCACGATGGATGTGAACCTGAAGGTGCAGAAGGAACTGGAAGATTTCTTGAATTTCGATTAACGGCCTAGCCGGGAAAGGAAGGCAAAATGATGATGAGAACAGTGATGGGTGCCGTGATGGCAGTGCTGGTGGGTGTGGCCTGCGTGGCGCAAGCGGATGACATTGAGGCGGCGAAGGCCCGGCGCAAAGAACGCAACGCACAGATCACACAAATTCTGAAGGCGGGTGATGCGTCAGAGGGCGCGGACGGTTATCTCGTGGCCAAGGCTGGTCTTGATGCAGCCAAGACTGAGGTGGTCAATGCAGAGAATGCGGATCGCAAGATTGGATACACGGCGATCGCCAAAGCCAACGGCAAGACGGTCGAAGCGGTCGGCAAACAGGCGGCTGCGATCAACCAAGCGCGGGCACGCGCCGCCCAAAAATAGGCGGCGCGGTCACTCGCGTTCGAGTACGAACACGTCGCGCCAGATGATGGCGTTGTCGGCGGTGAGCGTCAGCGCGAGAGGATGTTCGCCGTCAAATGCAAAGGGCGTCCACCAGATAGCGGTCGACAGCCCGGCGACCCCCGTGGCCCGGGGGTCTTTTACTTTTTGCATCGCACAGAAGATGTAGTTGCCCGGAGGCATGGCGAACTGCCAGCGCAGTGCGCCGCTCATGGCCTGCGACCGGATGCGGAAATGTTGCTGCATGAGTGTTTCGAGAAAACGTACCGCGCTCAGTTCCGCGCCGCGTGTGGCGTTCTGCTTGTCGCGTTGCGAAGGGCTGATGGTCGGTGAGACGATCGTGCCCGAGCGGCGTCTTGTGACGCGCGGCATGCCATGAAAGTGAACATCTGCGGTTTCGGCGTCGACGCGGTTGGCGAGTGAGGCGTACTTGGCGCGCAGCATGTACAACTCGCGCTCAAGCGCGGGCGAGTCGGGCGCGATGCCGATCAGCGGGAGTTGGTTGATACGGTCGGGATGCGTGAGCGCGACGGTCAGGACCGGTGCGATGCGTACGAACGTCATCTCGGCCTGGCCTAGGCGGACGGAGGTGCCGTCGGTTGTCGCGAAGGGGCCGTAAACTGTGTTGGTCGCGTGCGGAGCGGTCAGTGTGAAGCGCCGTCCTTGATCGACAAGGCCCAGCAGATATGTGGCATGCGGCGGACCGATGCGGGCGTTGTGGGAGAGGGTGTAAGGGCCGTAACGGCCGGCGGTGCCGAAGGTCAGATAGAAGCGGATCGGTTCGCGGGCCACCGGTAACGTGGCCATTACGAGGTCGCCTGTGGCGCGTACCGGCGGCGGTGCCAGCACGACCGGTGCTTCAGGGGCGGAGTCAAAGGTCACGCCACCGTGTTGCGTGGCGATCGTTTGCGCGGCGGCTTGCAGCGCTGCACTGCAAAAGCAGCAAAGCCATGCCAAGGACGCGCAAGCGGCTTGCGGCCATCGTTTTTTTGTTTCAGGTTTCATTGAAGGGGTGCGCCTTCGGCGATGACCGTGACGCGCACACGCGCTTCGCCCGATCCTGCACTCTCGCCGGTAAAGGAGAGCGCGTTTGCGCCCTGTTTGAGCACCGGTACACCGCCCTGGGGCGTCACTTTTTGGATTATCTTTCCGGCTTTATTGTACAGGTTGCACTCTGCGCCGGATTTCATTTCCAGATACATGCCGGTGGACATCTCCACGGGGAATGTGACGGCCGCGCCGTTCACATGGACTGCGGGATTCTTGATTGTCTTCTCGACAAGATCTAACGCTTTCACCGGTCCGACCTTCACATTGATGCGCTTGTTCGCCGGAAGGTTGTTGAGCCAAAGTTCAAAATTCTGCGCCGTCTTGTAACCCTTGTGTCCCCAATCCGTGAAATAGGTGTACACGTTCCCCTCGGGCCAGATATAGTCTCTGGCGCGGGTTGATTCCGCTTCAACCAACTCGAAATAGTTCCACCCCGTGAAATCGACGGTGACGTAATGGTGGGAGCCGCCGACCTTAAAGTTCAGCAACTCGCCGTTACCGTCCCCATGAATCCAGACGCCGATCGCCTCGCGGCCCCACAGGTTGGTCGCCGCCGGGAAGGTCCGGCGGATCAAAACCCACGACCCTTCGATCGGGACAGCCCCGGTGCTCAGGGCGGAGACCTCAATGGCCGGCTCTCCCGTGGCCGGGACGGCAACGGAAGACGGTTGCGCGGAACAAGTGACGCCTGCGGCCATACGCGCTACCTTAACTTCATCCGCTTTTGCCGGATCAAGCAGCAGGAACGGTTCCGGGCTGTTCACGAGGCCGGCGGACAACATCGGTTCGATGCGCAGTTTGACGGGCTGTTCCGCGTAATCATTCTGTACGGTCCACTGCGCGGTGGGGTGCCGCAGCCCGCGCACCATGTGCGCGTTGTAGGCGACCGGCTTGAAGTTCCATTTCCCGTCCTGACCCCGGAACAGCGTGAAATCTTTTTCGACTTGCCGCAACTGCTTGCGGACAGACTCGCCGAAGTAATTGGCGTGGCGCAGTTCCTCATACTGCTTCACCATGCTCACGTAATCCCTGAACACCGGATAGCTATTCAACATCGACTCGCCGATATCGCCGTTCAAAGAGAGACCGGCGTTATGGCCGATCATCTTGCAGCAGTAATATTCGACATCGTCGGCGAAGGTCGGCTCGGACTGAGCGCCGCCCCACACGTGGAACCGCCACCACCCGAACTGGAAGGGAAGGTAAAGCGCGTTCTCGTTCATTGGGGCATATTTGTCGATTTTCGGGCGGTGCCCTGTCCATGCTCCATGCTGGTACTCTTCGCCAGCATTCATTGAGGCGATATGGATGTCCAGAAACCGCTTGTATCCCCGCGCCGGAGAGTCCCACGCCTGATATCGGGAGCGGTAATGCCACCAGGAGTGCATCATGCCGGCGTACTCCATGCCGACCGGCTTCTTGAGGCGTTTGGCAACCTCAAACACGAAGCGGCCGCCGTAATACCAGTAATTCTCCTGGCCCCACATGTGTTGGATTCCTTCGATGGCGTCGAAGTAGATGCCGTCGAACCCGCACTCGTTCACCACGTCGGCCGTGTTCTGTGCGACCTCGTTAAAGAGCGGCGAATCGGGGTTCGGGACATACAGCCCGCCCCAGAACGTTTTGAGAATACTCGCTTTCGCGCCCGCCGCATGAGCCGCAGCCACCGTCTTATGGTGTCCGCGCGTACAGCCGGTGAACCGGAACGGCGCCGTTTGGGTGACACCCGAAAACCCGATGATTTCGTCGCCGATCCGCAAGGTCACGTCCCGTCCTAGCGCCTTGGCGGTCGATTCGTTCACCTCGATTTCCGTCGCGTCCACAGACAGCGGTTTGGCGAGCGTGAAAGTGGCCACGGTGTCAAGCCCCGGATGCGGCACGGGCGTCACATATTTCGACTGCGGCCCGATGTAGCAGGCATAGGTGTGGAGGATTGAGGAGATCCCGGCTCGATGCAGTTTGTCGACAATCTTTTTGAAGGTTTGCCACCCTTCAGGGAAGCGCTGCTTGTTCAACTCCATACTTCCGAACAGGAAAAACGACTCGCCGCCCCCGTGGTTGTCGATCTGGGTGAAGCCGATGCGTTGACAGTTCTCGATCCATTGGTCGACCGTCTCTTCGGTCAGGCTGCCGAAGTTCATCAGGTAGGAGCCGCGCCCCTCTTTCGCATCGAGTGCCCAGGCGCCGCCCTGATCATTGAAAGGGATATCTGGCGCGGCGGCCGTCATGACCTTCCGGATCACCGGGATGATCGACTTCTGGGGTACCCCGATCACTGCGACCCGCCCGCCTTTGTACCCGAACCGTTTGTAGCAGGTGGCCCACAGCTCGGTTTGCAGGGCGGGAAGTTGGTGGACGTGCGTAAACAGGTTCAGGGAGAGCGCGCAGGCGGCAAACGGCTCGGACGGTCGCGCCTCAAGCGTGAGCGGAATGTTCAAGAACGTGATGGATTCCGGATCGCCCGTCACCTCCTGAATCTCAAGCACAACCCGGTCTCGCTCATTGATCACACGGATCGATGCCGTGGCGTCCGCTCCGTCAAAACGCAGATTCAGCAGGCCGTCCGCCATGGCGGCGGACGAGACCGGGAACGTTTTCCCGTCCTTTTTCACGAACGCGCAATGCTGCCAATCTCCGCTTGCGGAACGGTTGTAGTAGTCCTTTCCGGTGGACTTGTCGATGAAATGGAGATTCTTTCCCGCAGAGTCAATCCCGTACAAGAACGTGTCGCACTTGATGGACAGGCTCCCCGGTGCTTTCATTTCCCCGCGAGAGACGGGCACCGCCAACGCACAGAGGAGCGTGGCAAACACCGCGATTTTTTGAAGGCGACAAAACTTTCCTTCAGCGTAACTCGTTCGCATGAAACGTCTTCTCCTTAATTGTTTGGGTTCACGTCCCCGAAACCGACGAGGACAGTGTACGCCGTGCTGCGGCAGTTCGTCCAGTGGATTATTCCCTTCGTGGGTAATCGGTTAGTGACAGGGGCTTGCGAGTTTAGTGCGTGGTTTGTGTGTGCGCAGTCGGGAGCGCGGGCGTCCCCGCCCGCTGAAAATTGAACGGTAAGCGTTGAATGTTACGTGTTGGGTTGAGGTGCCCCTTCAGGGCACGCTGTCGCGGGGCGACGATATCCGGGGCTGCGCTCCGCTTGCCCCGGGCTATGGTGAATCGGCCCGTTGGGCCGACGTTCCACAAATCGCCATCCGGAGTCGTAGGCAAATAGGGCTGGTCTAAATACCTGTCCCTTAGTTGCAGCCGAAAGGCGCAAACCCAGACACCAGACTTGTGCCGCGCGACGTGGCACGGGCATCTTGCCCGTGTGGCGGCGTGAAACGCCGCCCGGACGAGCAGACGCTCGTCCCTCCCATCCTGCGGGCAAAAAAAATCTTGCGCAATCTGCGGATAAAACCAGAAAGCCGCAAGACACGTTGTTGCGGGCGAGGACGCCCACGCTCCCTTTTTGCGTCCCACTTTCACCAGAAACGCATTGTCTTCGCACCCCTGTCACTAACCGATTCGCGATTACGCTGATTTTAGGGTTGACTTTTTCCCCCTTTCCTTTGGACAATGCCCCAAAACTGTCTGGGGCCGGTGGTTGCTGGCCCGCCTTGGCGATGGTGCCCACTCTATGATTATGAAAATCAGCGTACGAAACGCAAGGAGTCGGACGATGGAAAACAGAACGATGCGTGTCGCCGGATTTTTAAAGGTCTTTTGCTGCGGTTCCGCCGTGCTGCTCGGCGTTACCGAGGCGCGCGCCGATTCAGGCGCGTGGAACAACATCGCATCGGGCGACTGGAACACCCCCGCCAACTGGATGGGCGGCGTTGTCCCCTCGGGCGCGGGTTCGGTGGCCTCCTTCACCAACTTCGTTGCCGCGACCGTGAATCAAAACGTTCCGGGGCTGACGCTCGGCGGCCTCTTCTTCGCCAACGGCTTTCACACGGTCACCAACAACGCCATTACCCTTGACAACAACGCCTCCCCCGCAACCGTCACAGTCGGCATCGGTGCCGCCAATACCACGCGGGCCGTGCTCGCCGTACCGCTGAACGTCACGGGCGGACTGACCAAGCGCGGCGCGGGTCAACTGGGTCTCACTGCCGAAACCCCCGGGACTCTGGCGGGGCCGGTGACCCTAGACGGCGGCACCCTCTCCTCGTCCGCGACCGGCGGTGCGCCTCTGGGGTCCGGCAGTGTGGCTGTGAATGGCGGCAGGCTCAATCTCGCTCCTGCGGGCAGCGGCCAGGATGTCGCCCTCACAGCAGCCTCCGGCAGTACGGACGCCACCTTCACCTACAGCGGCGCCGCAACCCTCGATCTCGCGAAGGGCGCGAACACGAGCCTCACGCTGACGCTGGGCAACGCTTCCGCCGCGTCCGAAAGCGTCCTCACGCGTGCTGGTAGCGGCGTGCTGATCGTCGAGCCGACGAACGGAACCTCCCCCGCGAATCTGGGTGCCGCCGAGCGTCTGTTCGTGAACGGCGGCGTGCCGACCCACAACGGCATGGTCGGTGCCTCAATCGTGGGGCGCGACAGCGATGATAGCGGGAATACCGGCGATTTCCTGACCTACGGTGCGAATGGTTTTACGGTCGCCAACTACACCGATGGGCTCGGCGGGGGCGCCGACTCGATCGCCAACCTGACCGCCACCACGGCCACCGACAACGCGAGCGTGTACGCCTTGCGCGTGAACAGCGGTGTGCTCCTGAATGTCAACGTCGGCAAAACCCTTACCGTCGGAGACGGCACTCGCCCGGCCGGCCTGATGCTGAACAAGACGGGCAAAACGACCACTGTGGTCTCCAGCGGTACCTTGGACTTCGGTACCTCGGAGGGCATTGTCCTCTTCAACGGTATAAACACCGGCGGCGCGATTCAAACCATTGTCTACTCGTCCTTGGCCGGCCAGAACGGCATCACTTTTGCCGGGCTCTCTCCGAGTGCCGAGATCAATCTGAGTCCTGCCAGCAGTAACCCGTACACCGGCGGGACCCGCATCCTCTCCGGACGGGTCGTGATGTCGAAAAACAGTGCCCTGGGCGGCGGGGATATCACCGTGCTAGGCCACGATGGCTGGGGCGGCCAACTCTATCTCTCCGGCTCCTGGTTCACTATCACCAATGCCCTCCACATTTCCGGTCTCACTGGCCATGTGGAGGCAAACTATCGGTTCGGCGCCATCAGGATCGGGGGCAACTCTCTGTTCACGGGTCCGGTCGAGTTGCTCGGCGACACATGCATCGCCGCTTCAGATAGAAAGGTCACCGGAACCTTCAGAGGCCCGATCACCGGCCCGTGGCGACTCGAAGTCGGAGGGGATCACACTGTTGATCGTCTCTCCGGTACGATCGTGCTGACCGGAACGAACACCTATTCGGGCGGCACGCGTGTGCACCGCAACACCCTGAAGGTCGGCACGGGCGGGACTCTAGGAACCGGTCCGGTTGAGAATGACTACAGCCTGATTTTCGACAGCGCGTCCACCGTTGAGGTCACCAATCTCCTCAGTGGCACCGGATCTCTCACACACCAAGGAGCAGGTACCCTGAAGCTCGGTCGTGTCCCCGACTATGCCGGGCCGCTGACCCTCAACGGCACGCTCGACCTCTGCGGTTCTTCCGCCGCTTTCGGCGCGCTCTCCGGCGTCGGCCGGGTCGTGAATTCCTCGGGGCTGGATCTTGTGCTGACGGTCGGTTCCGGTAATACCAACACCGTCTTCTCCGGACAGATTGACGACGGGATCTCGCTGGTCAAAACCGGCACCGGCACCCTGACCCTTTTTAACACCAACCGCTACAGCGGCGCGACGACCGTCTCAGGCGGTACCCTTAAGATGGGGAGCTTGTCAGACATCTCCGGGCTCTCCTACCGCTTAGACGCCTCCAAGCTCGACTCCCTTACCACGCTCAATGACACCAATGTCACCGCGTGGGCGGACGCAGATGGGCGCGCCGTGACCTTCAACCAGACCGATGTGAACCAGCAGCCGATCCTTATTTCCGGCTCGATCAACGGCCTCCCCGCTCTCCGCTTCGGTTTTTCCGGAGCCAGCAAACGCCTCATCGCCAACACAAGCGCTGCGGCCCGGACCGTCTTTATCGTCAACCGGATGACTTCCGGTGCGCAGGGCAACGGCATCTGGGGATCGGACGGAAACGACCTGGGTATCCGCGCGAACAGCGCCACCGTATGGCAACCCATCCCTTCTGCTGGAAACACGAACGACTTTGCTTATGGGGGCGAGACGTACATCAACGGCAAGCTCGGCACAACGTTTACGAGCGGTGTGCCGCACATCCTGACCGCGGTCAGCGCGAAACAGGAAAATTTTACCGCTGCGCTCGGGCACTACTTAACGACACACCCCGACCGTTATTTTCGGGGCGAGATTGGCGAGGTGCTGGTCTTTGACCGGATCCTGAGTCCGGCAGAGCGCCAGTCGGTCATCGGATACCTTGCGGAAAAATGGCTGAACGACGCTCCCTTCCCCCCGGTACTGGACATGCTGCCGACCGCGACCGCGCTGACCCTCGCGGATGCCGGGACGCTGGATCTGAACGGCGTGAACCAGACTGTGGCCTCGCTCTCGGGCGGGGGTACGGTGCGTAACAGCAACACGGACGCTTGCATCCTGACCGTGGGCGGCGACAACGCGAGCACTGTCTTCGACGGTAAGATCGAGGGTGCGCTTTCGCTGAGGAAAACCGGCTCCGGAACGCTCACCCTGAACGGAACCAGTGCCGCCACGGGCGCGACCGTGATTGAGGGCGGCACCCTGAAACTGGGCGCGTGGTTGCCCGCCGCCGGCCTCTCCTACCGGCTGGATGCCATGGCCGCATCCACCCTCACCCTGAGCGACAGCAACGTCACGGCATGGGCCGACGCGAACGGCAGTGCCCTGACCTTCACGCAGCCGACCGCCAGTCTGCAGCCCGTCTATGTGGCCAACAGCGCGATCAACGGTCGGCCGGCTGTGCGCTTCGCCCAGATCGGACGCAACCGGATGGCCGCGAATCTCGCCACCAGCGCGCAGACGGTCTTCGTTGTGTACCAGATGAGTTCTCATGGTCAGAACGACGGCATCTGGGGAAAGAGTGCCGAGGATTGCGGCATCCGTGCGGAGAACATCTCCGCGTGGCGGCACATAAACGCAGACGACTTCACCTACCGTGGAGAGATGTATATCGACGGTGTGCCGGGCAACACCTTCGTCGCCTACCAACCGCATGTCCTGACGGCGGTCAGTTCCAATCAGGTGAACTGGACCACCGCGATTGGCAACTACTGGGACTCTTCCCACGGCTTGAACCGCTATTTCCGCGGCGACATCGGCGAAATCCTGGTTTATGACCGCAAGCTGAGCGTCAAAGAGCGCGTATCGGTCGAGACCTACCTAAACCAGAAATGGCTCGGCTCGGGCGTGACCAGTCGGCTGTCGACCAACTCCACGGTCACGGTCGCCGCCGGCGCGACCCTGGATCTGAGCGGACAGACGCAGCCTCTTGCCTCGCTCTCGGGCGGCGGCTCGGTCATCAACGGCACCGTCACGGTGAGCGGACAAACCTCACCCGGTGGCGACGGCACAATCGGCACGCTCGCGCTGCCGGACAGCCCGGGCCTCTCCGGCACGCTGCGCATCGACGTGCGGCCGGACGGTACCTGTGACAGGCTGGACGTATCAGACGATCTGGATGTTTCACAACTCGCGCTTGTGGTCGCGGATATCGGGCAGATCAGTTCCGGGTTCACCTATACCATTGCGACCTGTACCGGCGTTCTGACAGGCAGTTTCACCTCCCACAATCTGCCGCAAGAAACCTGGGGCGTACGCTACATCTGCACACCCGGCGCGGGCAAGATCATGCTGGTGCCGCGTAACGGCCTGATGATCGTGATCCGGTAGGCGGGTGCCCTTTGCAACGCTCCGTCCCGACACTTCGTCACGTACACTTCGTTGCGTACACTTCGTCGTTAGCACAATCGACTAGGTGTGGGGACTAAGTGTGAACGACTAAGCGTAAGCGACTAAGTGTACCTCCGCGCGTGGCGTGGAGGGCAAAAGCGGTGCCGCGACCCGCGCACAGCGCGGCTCTTGTCACCGCACTCCAAAATTTTCCGCAGTGCGGGCGCATGCATAGCATGATTTGGAGGGCGAGTGTCCCCACGAGCCGCCTTCCGCTGTGCGGAAGGATGGGTGCCGGTTTCATCGCGGAGCCCCGGGAGGGGCAAGCGTCTGCTTGCCCGGCGGCGCATGCGCCGCCCACTTGAGCGTTGAAAGTTGAACGTTGAGAGTTGAGCGTTTTCTTTTTGTCTGTTAGGTAGGTTTGTCTCCCATCTTCATGCCGATTACTGTACCCTCTCTCTCTTTGAAGTAGAAGGAGGAAGGAGTTAACTATGAACCGTCCAATGCGAGCCACCGCCCTTTTCATGATTGTCCTTTGCGCGGTCGCCGGGGGCGCACACGCCCAGGCCGTCATCGACGGCATTCTGAAAGGACTCGAACCCCTGCCGCCGCGGCCGGGTGAAGAAGCCTGGGCCTTTGTTCAGGAGCAGCGGAAACCGTTGTGGGAGGGCGGCCACGGCTGGAGCCCGCGCGAAGCGGCGGCGGGCGAGGCCGACCTGCGCCGCGGCGTGCGCGTGGACGCGCGTTTCCCCGACCCTGAAGGGCTGCTGAAGACCGCCTACGATGACTTGGCCCTTTTCCTGAAAGCTGGCAACGTGCCGACGAACGGCACCTTCGTCATCGAGACCGCCAAGGCCGAAACCCCGGTTTTCGAGGCCTACCGGATCGAGGTGGCTGCAGACCGCTGCCGTATCCTGGCGGCCGACACCGAGGGCATCCGGCGCGGCATTTTCGCGGTCGAGGATGCGATGCGTGCCGCGTGCGGCCCGTTTCTGACGCTGGGCACGGTCGAGCGTAAACCCTTCATCAAGTCGCGCATCTCCTGTTATTTCCAGCCCTTGAACATCAACCGCGTGCCCAGTTCTCCGGACGGGCTCTACTACTCCGACGGTTACCTCAACCGCATGGCTCACGACGGTATCAACGGGTTGTGGCTCTGGACGCGTTTCGAGGACATCGTCAAGTCGGACACGATTCCCGAATTCGGCAAAAACCGCGACGTGCTTCTGGCCCGTCTGCGGCAGCAGGTCGAACAGTGCCGACGGTATGGGATCAAGATCTATCTCTTCTCGATCGAGCCTGAGAGCTGGGACTCGAACAAGAACGATTATCTCAAGAGGCATCCTGAGATGGGTAGCGACGCCCCCGAGGGGTATACCCGATTTCTGTGCCCGTCGACTCAGGCCGGTGCGCGCTTCCTTTACGACGCGATGAACAGCGTCTTCTCCGAGGTTCCCCATCTGGGCGGTCAGATCAACCTCACGCTGGGCGAGTATGCGTCGACCTGTCTGCGGACCGTCTCGCCTCACTCCGACCGCAAGCCGACCTGCCGCGCTTGCGCGAAAAAAAGCAACGCGGAGGTGATGCGCGACATCCTCGCCCCCATGGCCAAGGGCATGCACGACGCCAATCCCGACGCCGAGCTGATCGCGTGGTACTACATCCCCTTTGCCACGTCCTTCGCGGACTGGTTCTACGAGATTCCCGCAACCTGCAACAAAGACGTGTCGCTGCAATTGAATTTCGAGTCCGGCGTGACGAAGCAGGTCTTCGGCAGGGGCCGCACGGGGTATGACTACTGGCTGGCCGCCCCGGGACCTTCCGTGCCGTACGACCGGTTTGCGCGTGTGGCCCGACAGGCCGGCATGCCGATGTCCGCAAAAATCCAGACCTGCAACTCGCACGAGGTGGCCACCGCGCCGCAGATCCCGGTTCCGGGACTACTCTACCGGAAATTCAAGGCCATGCGGGAGCTGGGCGTTTCCCGCGCCATGCTTTGCTGGTACTTCGGCAACTTTCCGGGAATCATGAACAAGGCGGCGGGCGCACTTTCGTTCGAGCCCTTCCCCGAAACGGAAGAGGCCTTCCTGAAGGAGTTGGCGCGCCCCGACTGGGGCAAACAGGCGGACAAGGTCGCCCAGACCTGGAAGCGGATGGCGGACGGGTATGAGCACATGCCGCTGATTACGGAATTCCAGTGGTGGGGCCCCATGCACGACGGCGTGGTCTGGCCTCTGCTGCTGCGTCCTCAGGACGCTCCGCTCGTCCCGACGTGGATGAATCCGGCGCCCTTCCCGCCCTGCGGGGACCGGATCGGCGAGTGTCTGGCGCAGGCCTATACCCTTTCCGAGGCCGTCGAGTCGTGCCGTACCCTGAGCGCCGGATGGAACTGGGGCGTGGATTTGCTCCGGACGCTGGAGTCCGCCCCGGGGCTTCTGCCGGAACGCCGTCTGGACATCGGCGTGGCCAAGGCGTTGGGCATCCAGTTCCGTAGCGGGCTGAACATTCTTCAGTTCTACGATCTGCGCGAGCGTATGGTTCATGAAACTCCCGCCCAGCAGCTTGAGACGATCAAGGAACTGCGCCGGATCGCCGAAGAGGAGTTGAAAAACGGCGGCGAACTGGTCGCCCTGTGCGAGGCCGACTCGCGTCTGGGCTTCCATTCGGAGGCCGGCGGCTACAAGTATTATCCCGCGAAAATCCGCTGGCGCATGAAGCAGATCCAAGGCCTGCTCGACAAGGAATTCCCCGCGCTCGAGCGCGAGATCGCGAGCGGCACGGATGTCTTTGCCGCCTACTCCGGGCGCAAACCCGACGGCCCCGCCGTGCGCAGCCTCTTCTGCGCGGACATCGGGACGCGCCTGTCCGGCAATCCCGCCAACCACCGTCCGCCCGACGGACTGGAGTGGCAGACCTGTTCCGGCACCAACGCTGCCGTGCCCGCGATCCGCTGGGCCTGCTGCCACGACCGCGACGCCTTCTACGTGCTGACCGAGTGCGTTGGCGAACACCTGAAAAAGGCGGGCTCCGTGACGCTCACGGTCGAGCCGCGCAGACTGTGGCCGACGCTCAATTACAGCATCTCCTGGTTCCGCATGAAAGACAACCGGGGCTGGTACGGCTGGCGGCGCATCCCGTTCGTCTCGCTCCAAGCTGATCCGGTCGCCCCTAAACCGCTACGGGTCAATGTCAGGAACGAGATTGCCGGAGTGGGGGAAACGTCGTGGATCGCCCGGAAGCCCTGGGGGCCGCGCCTCCTGATCAATACCGACAATCCGGCCAACCTCGGCTGGCTGTTTTTCGAGCGCGGCCTGTAAACCTAAAAAGAGCGGATTTTTCAACGCTCGTCCGGGCGGCGTTTCACGCCGCTTCTGAACGCTGAACGCCGAACGCAGAAAAAGCGGCGTCGCGCGGAATACCGCTTGCCGCCGCACTCCAAATTTCTCGCTCAAAATCTGGAGTGCGGTGACGAGAACCGCGCTGTGCGCGGAGACACTTCGTCGCCACACTTCGTCTCCCATACACTTAGTCGAAAACACTTAGTCGATTGCGCCAGCGACGAAGTGTAGGGACGAGGTGTAACCGACGAAGTGTAGGGACGAGGTGTAAGCGACTAAGTGGAGCGACTAAGACTAAGAGTGACGCGGCAGGGTGACGTAGAAGGTTGTGCCTTGACCGGGGGCGCTCTCGACCCGCACTTTGCCGCCGTGTGCATCGACAATGGCTTGGACGATATTGAGGCCCAGTCCTAGGCCCTTCTCCGCCTCCCGAGCCTGTTGGCCGCGGAAAAGCCGTTGCCAGATCAGCGCGCACTCCTCCTGCGGGATGCCGATACCGGTGTCGCGGACACAGGTGGTAATGCCGGTGTCATCTGCGGTAAAAGAGACAATGACCGATCCGCGCTGCGGGGTGTACTTGATGGCGTTGTCGATGAGGTTGGCGAAGACACGCGCCAGACGTGCCCGATCGCCCCGGACGAACATGTCTGCGGTTGGCGGGTCGGTTTCTAGAGAGATATCCTTCTCTTCCGCGACGAGTGCGTAGAGATCGATGATCTCGTCGATCAGCGTGGTCAAGTTGAAGGGTTGGATGTTGAGCCTGACGAAACCGCTCTCCATTTCGCGCGCGTCCATCAGATTCTGAAACTGGAGTTTGGCGTTGTCGCAATCTTCGATGATGTCTGCCAGCGTGTCGGATACGTCTTGCGGGAGGTCGCGGTGGTTCAGGGCGAGTTCAGCAGCACCGCGGATGCGGGTGAGCGGCGTGCGGAAATCATGTGCGATGTTGTCCATGGTCTGCCGCATGGCTTGGATCAGATGGGCATACTTTTCAGTGACGATCGTAAAGAGACGGCCGAGGGTGTCGAGTTCGGCGATCAGGCTTTTCACGGGAGGCGCGCCGGTCTCAAAAGCTCCGGTTTCAATGATGTGGCTCATAGAGTCGGTGATGCGATAGATCGGGCGCAGCGTGATCACCATCATGAAGATGCCGGAAAGGATTGAAAACAGGGTTGAGAGCAGTGCGAAGACCAGTAGCATGCGGGCCAGCATACTCTTTTGGTCGACTTCCAAGAACGATCCCTTGCCCACCTGCAGGACGCGCCCATCTTCGAGCTGGGTGGTCTGGATTTGAATATGGCGTCCAAGAGGTTTGATGTAATACTCGCTCAGACCGGCGGGCGGCAGGGACGAGTCCCCTCGCGGGGGCGTGTAGACACGCCAGTCAGGCAGGTCGATCTTTTTGGGCCAGGTGATGGTGTACTCCACCTGCCCGCGCCGGTTGATGACGCGGACGATGAAGATGGTGGACGGGGGGTAGCGCCCCATTGTGACCTGTTCCGCCAGCAGATTGCTGCCGGCGCTCTGCTGGATGAGTTCGACCAGCTCTTCGCTCTCGGCGGTGACATCTTGCCGGTCGTATCCACGCGCGGATTTCGTGATGATGTGGCTGGCGAGCACGTAGATGCTGACGGTGCAGAGCGCGTAGACCACGAGGTAACCCAAGCACAGGTAGAAGGCGAAGGAGCGGAAGACCTTATTGATCCGTCCGGAAAACATAACCGACTCCGCGCAGGGTTTGGATCAGTTTCTTGTCGAAGCCGGCATCAATCTTGTTGCGAAGCCGGCAAACCAGAACGTCGACGATGTTGGTTTGGGGGTCTAAATCAAAGTTCCAAATACTTTCGAGGATCAATGTTTTGGTGAGCGGACGGTTGGGGTTGCGCATCAGCAAGTCGAGGAGGGCGAATTCGCGCGGCTGGAGATCGATCTTCTTTTCGCCGCGCACAACGGTACGGCGCAGCAGATCCACATGTAGATCACCGATGCTGATGGAGGTTGCGGTTTTGCCCTTTTGTGGTGCCGTTGCTGTGCGGCGGGTGATGGCATTCAGGCGCGCTGAGAGTTCAGAGAATGCGAAGGGCTTGATCAGATAATCGTCGGCACCCGACTGAAGGCCGGAGACCCGGTCGCCGACAGCGTTTTTGGCGCTGAGCACCAACACGGGCGTGAGGTCGCCGCTACTGCGCAACTGCTTGAGCACGGTGAGGCCGTCGATTTCAGGAAGCATGATGTCGAGCACGACAGCGTCGTAGCGGTGGGTCTGCCAGAGTGCCCGGCCCTCGGTGCCGGTGGATGCGGTTTCAACGGTGTGCCCCTCTTGACGCAGTCCGCGGCTGATGAACGCCTGGATTTTCTTATCGTCTTCGATGACAAGCACGCGCATGACGGCCTCCTGAAGCTACAGTTCTTTGAAACGGGCAAGCGGATCGTCGTCCGGACGGTCGTTGTTATAGATGAAGTGGGCTTGCAACACTGCGACGACGATAAAGAGTGGTAACAATAGTTCCTGCCCTTCTTCAAGGGCGGTCGTAAGCGCGTACAGGGAGTCGGAGAGGTGGATGCCAAAGTTTTTGCGAAGGATGGCTGGCAGACGGTCTACGATTTGGATCAAGACGAGGGTACCACCCAAAAACCCGATCGACCAAGAAACCGGATGTAGTTTGAACAGGCCGGTCCACAGTCGGCGCAGGAAATAGAGTAACGTGCCACCGCAAAGCAGGATCACAATCACGAAACAGGCGGCGACGATCAGGCGGTCGGCCAGCGGGTTGACAGGGTTGGTGAGAAACCTCAATTTGAACGGGGTGCCGCGTGTGGCACCCGGCAGGTTGGAGGGGGTTATCAACAATCTGTGCCAATCGAGTTGGCGGCAGATCGCAAAGAAAGAGATCAGGGAAAAGTTGGTGAGCCAGAACGGGCGCGACCGCGAGGCGCGCATCGGCGGCACCAGCCAAAAGAAACCGATCTGGAAGAAAAAAAGCCCGATCGTGGCGATCTCGACCGTCGACCTGCCGTCGTCATCGAAGTGGGCCTGAATCCACTCCGGCGTCGTGATGGCCCAGATGAGGAACAGCACGGCCACGCCTCCCAGCCAGAGCAGGGGAGCGACCAACCAAGAGTACTTGCTTTTGAGAATGTCCATTTTTAGCTATGACTCCTTCTTTGGTGAGGAACGATTTAGTTTGTACCCTTACGCGCCGTCAGATGCAAGCGGTTTCTGCGGGTGCGGTTCAACATTGTTGAATCGCACCCGAAGTAGGATTTAGGATTTAGGAGTTAGAACGTTTGGCGTTCGATGTTCACCACCCATTACATCTTACCGTAATCGGTTAGTGACAGGGGTCATGCGAGTCGGGTGCGTGTTTTGTGTGTGCGCAGTCGGGGCGCGGGCGTCCCCGCCCGCTCTGTGAAAGGCCGATCGAGATTCCGATGCGCGGTATGGTTCCCAAGGGAAGCTTTTCAAACCCCCTCGTGGCATGGGCGTCCCGCCCATGAAACACGGGCAAGATGCCCGTGCCACACTCTTTTGCAAGACGCGTTGTTGCGGGCGAGGACGCCCGACTCTCTGCTCTCCTTTTCATCAGAAACGCATGGCCTTCGCACACCCCCCTGCGCCTGTCACGGGTGTGTGTCAGATTCGTGACGTGAAAATCAGATTGCGCTTGCGTGGCGCA
>DAOTMQ010000042.1:0-19696 GCA_035450385.1 Kiritimatiellia bacterium
TGTCCAGAACGGCCAGAATCGCGCCTAAATCGCTCTGTGTCGCGTCCGTGGCTTCCCTCTCGGGGATGATTGGCATATAGACCATCCGAGGCATACTTGCCAATCTGGAAGCCCTTTCTTCCCTTGTCGCGGCCAAGAAGTCTTCGGCGGGATGTTTCTTGTAGGTCGGTTTCGGTGTTCCTGAAGCAGTTGACATAATCGTTTACGCTCCCTTGGCTATACGGAAAGCCGTCTCGGTCATTTCAGAAGTTTGGCAAGTTGCCGCCGGTCAGCAGGCGACAAGGCTTTCAGTTGCTCGGCAAGGTCGGCAACCGTCCCGCCCGTGCCGATCTGACGGGACGCCGCGCCGCCGCTAAGCCGCAAGCCCGCGTTGCGCATGGCCTGTTTGGTGTGCTCTCTGGTCGGGTTGTAGTAGTGGTCTCTGGCAGTCTTTGCCGTCGTATGGCCGGTACATTTTACCACCGTCTCAAAATCCACCCCCTCACCAAGAGCTATCACAACGAATGTTCCCCGTAGGTTGTGCCAGCCCCAAACAGAAGCCGCATATTGCCCGATTGTCCGGGGTTTCCTTGTACCGGCAATCAGCGTTTTTAGGTCGCGTCCGCTCTTTTTGGTTGTACCCTTTGTACCGATCAAACCGCGTCGCAGACGTAGCCCAGTCAGCCGCTCGGCTTCTCGCAGGTCTTCGGATATTTGCGGCCTTTGTCTTCCGGTCGCTTTTTCGATGTCTCGATAACTCTCTCCCCGTGCGTAACGGGTTAGCGTGTCCATGATGCGGTCGCGCTTGGAAGCGGCAAATCCCGCGCCCCTGACGGCTTCGGCCACCTCTGGGAATACCTCGGCAAGGTCGGCACTCTCCGGCGCGTCCTGATGCGCTTTAAGCGCGTTTTTCGGGGTATCCGCAAAAGCCCGCGCAAACAAGGCCTTGCCTCGGTAGTAAATCCCGTCAGGGTTGGGTAGTTCCAAGTACTGGGCGCGGCGTTTTTCTATTTTCCACCGCCTGGCTTCCTTTTTGTCTTTTGGTTTGTCTTCCTCTCGCCAGTCTTCGGGATTGAAATTCGGATTTTTTTTGCCTGTCATCATCCGCGCCGCGTCCGGCCAGACATAAACCGCGTCCGGCTCGCGTTCTGCAAGCGCAATCTCCAAGACCTCGCGCAACCTGTCGAATATAGGAATCTCGACTTCAACGCCAGTTTTTGAAGTGGCGACTTTCACCCAACCCTCGCGCAAATCAACGCTTGCCCACTGCAACAGGCAAACGTCACCGATACGCATACCGGTACACGCCGCACAAACGGTCAATGCGTAAAGCGTCGGGTCGGGTCGGGCAGTCTCGTAAAGCCGTTCGAGTTGCGCATCGGTCAACGCCTTTCGCCCTGCCGTGCCGCCATCATCCGCCTTCCGCGCCTTGCGCTTCCGTATGGTCTTGCTGAATGGGTTTTCCGCTCCAACCGGCAACAGGCGGGTAAACGCTGCACGTATGACCGTTGTCATGTCCTTGACGGTCTTGTGGGTGTGGGTCTTGCGCATCCCGTTTAGAAACGTCTTGATGTGTTCCGATTTCACCTCGTAAAGGTATTCACACGGTACCGCTTCGGCAAACCGCTCGAAAACGGAATCACACCACTCCAAATGTTTTTCGGAAGGTTTGTCGCCTTCGCGGTCAATACCGCGCCACAACTGCGGGAGGTCCGCCAGTTTCGCATATTCCACCTTGGCCCCTGTGCGGGATTCAATCAGTTTGGCGGTGAGTTCGTCGGCTCTGCCTTTGCTTCGTGCGTCAGATTGGAAAGCTTCGAGTTCCTTTTCTGCCCGCCCTCGGCTTGCCTCAAAAATGGCGTTGCCGGTTTCCCGCAAACTGCCGGGATAGTGTTTGACCGGTAGCCGCTCGGTCAATGCGACAACGCGCCGCTTGCCGGTGCTGTCTACAAAAGAACCGTACCAGTTCCCGATCAATTTACCGTCACGTCCGCGCCTGATTTCAAGTGCCATGTTGCGCTCCCTTCTGCTGTTTGAAACAGTGGGGCACATTTTGCGACAAAACGCACTTGATTTCAAGTGTAAAACACAAACAAACGCAAAAACACAATTTCAATTATCAATAAAATGTCGATTTTATTGGGGTATTTTGAGTTAGAGAGTCTGGTTTACACCCAGAATGTCGGGGGTTCGAGTCCCTCGCCGCCCACCAGTTTTCAGCGACCTACAGCTTTTGCAACTCGCGGCGGCGTTTGGGCGGCACCCCCAGCAGATCGGCAACCAACGTTGTTCCGTCGGGATTGGTCTCCAACACTTCGCGTAGCAGACGGAAGAGCAGTTTCTTTTCCACGACCGTCAGGATATCGAAGTTGTCGGAGTAGGCACGGATCGCGAGAGCGCAGCCGTCAAAGCGCTTGCGCGCCGCGCGGTCGGCCTTGTCGGTCGGTTCGCCGTCGTACGGATAGACGCCGTCGGCGTGCCACTGCTGCACGAGTTCGGCGGTCAACTCCTCGCGACGTTCGCGGAAATGACGGCGCAGGATATCGCGCGCGGCGTCCAGAAACGCCACGGTCTCCGGGTGCATCTCGTCCAGCACCAGCAGATTTTCACTGTGCAAGGCGGCGAACCGCGGGCTTATCAGATAGGCGGTGAAGTTGAAGCCGCTGCCCGGACGCACCGCCGCGTCGGTTTCGTGAAGCGCAAAGCCGTCGCTATCGCAAAAGACCACCTTGCCGCGCCCCTGCTTGGTCTTCCACTCAATGATTTGAAGGTCGGCCTTGGTACCCTCCGAGGATTTCAGATGGTAGAGGCGGCTGGCTTGCTGCACGATCACAGGGCTGACCAGCAATCCCTGAAAGTAGATGCGCACGTTGGGGTAAGCCTTGAGATAGAGCGCGAAATGCGAGGCGAGCTGCTGCACCACCCAGACGGTGTCGAGCAACGAGCCCCTGCCCTGCCGAATGTCCGTAATCATTACCTCTGTGCCTGTGGCCGGTCCGGGCGATGCCGCCGTAGCCAGCGTGAACAGGCTGGGATCATGGGCCGAGCCTGCCAGCACGAATGAACGCAGACCGCCGTCAATCTCCAGCGTGGTCCGCCACTCGACCCGATTGCCGAGTGCGAACGCCTTGAAGCGTCCCCTGCCCTTGTTGCCGTGCAGCACGCGCCCCGAAAGCGGCGTCCGGTTCGCATCGCGTTTCCACGAGCCGCCGAGATTGCCGAAATGCTGGTCCGCCTCCAGTACGTTGATGCCCTGGCCATCGTCCGCCACCCGAATCGCATCGATGCCGCCCAACGCGTTTTGGATGACATCCACCTTCACGTCAAAGGCGTCGGCATCGAGCGCGTTCCAGATAAGCTCGGCCAACGCCTGAATCGGGGAGGCCGTACATAACGAGGTGATATGGTCTTTCTGCGCCTGAACATGAATGTTTTTCACAAACACGGCTCCTTCTCTAAGGCACTGGTTTCGGTTAACTGTAACGAATATGGGCACGGATGCCCAGCCGTTTTGTTAACCAAGCCGTGTTTGGGGCCAAAGCGCAAGTTTGGGAAACCGGAAGCTTAGCCTTTTTTCAGATCATCTCGGTGTGCCCAGACCTTCTCAAACGCCTTGACGTATTGCGCGTTCACCTCTTCCGCATCGCCGTAGAAAAGCGGCAGCATGAGATGGTTGGCGTTCACGAAGTCCCCTCCGGGCATCTTATCCGGGATCACAGGCGCGCGGTGCCACCACTTGGTCTCCGCGTAGATCTTCATCTTATGCTGCAGCGGATAGTCCCAGAAGCCCACGTCTACACCTTCGGCCCTCAGCGCACTGACCAAAGCCGCGCGCGAAAAACCCAGCGTCTTGAAGTCTACAAACAACATGTTGCCGCAGTAGTAAACGCGCTGCTGGTCGGAACGGCAGCGCGGCTCCGTGATTCCCGGCAGTTGGGTCAACCGGTCGTTGAGCGCACGGACGTTTTTCATGACCGTCGCATTGGTCGCGTCCAGTTCCTTCAGTTGCATGCGCACCAACGCCGCCGCCAAAGGATGCATCCGGTATTTTTGACCGTAGCCTGTGCCCGCGTAAGCGTGAACGGGGCTCTCCTTCGGAAACGTTCCCGGGTCCTCATAATGACCGAAAGCTGCGGCGCGCTCGAAGTACTCGCGCGTCTTGTACATGCCCACGCCCCCTTCGATCGCCGGCAACGGCTTGCTCGCCTGCAGGCTGAAGGCAGCCATGTCACCCCATGTGCCGATCTTCTTACCTTGCATCGACGCACCGTGCGCGTGCGAGGCGTCTTCGAGCGTGACGAGTCCCTTTTCCTTGGCCCATCCGAAAATCGCATCCATCTCGCACGGCAGTCCCCACGAGTGCATGACCTCCACCGCCACCGTACGCGGCGTCAGTTTCCGCTTCGCGTCTTCCAAATCGAAGCAGGCGGTCTTCGGATCGATGTCGACGAAGATCGGCACCAAGTTCGAGAAGCGCAGTGCGAGGCACGCCGAGAAGAACGTGTAGCTCGGAACCATCACTTCGCTCCCCGGCGGCACGTCGAGGGACAGCGCGAAATACATGCTTGTCAGCGCGCTCGATCCGTTCATGTGGGCCTTCACGAACGGTGCTCCCGTATACGCCGCCCACTCCTTCTCGAACTGCTTGTTTTCCGAGTAAGTAATGCCTTGCTCAATCATTTCGTGCAGGCGCTTTTTCTCCGCTTCACCGTACCGCGGCCAGCGCTTGAGTTCGGCGACGCGCTTCGGCGATACGGTCACGCTTTTCGTACCGCCCGCACTGGCCAGCGCCTCCTGTACGCTGGATGCGGCTTGGGCATGAGCCCCGGACGGAGCTTGTGACAGCGCCGCGCCGACTGCGGTCGCGCCCGCCGCCCGGATGAATCCACGCCGCCCCATTTCGCCTGCGGCTCCCGTCTGACGACTTGCTGCATTTGTCCTTTTCATCGCATCCTCCTTTTTGTTTCAGCGCCCGAGCGTTCCGCTCATCACCTGGCGAACCGCATCCATCAAAACCTTCTCGACTTGAGGGGCCGTACGGGACGCAGGGCCTGTCTCATAGCCGCCTTCGCCATACGCCCGCTCAGTGCCGATGTATCCCGGCCCGTAATCACCGTAAGCGGCCATGGCCACAAAACCGCCCGGACGCATCGACTGAGCGCCGAGCTGGTATTCGACGAACAGCTCGCCGGGCATGTGAACGACGCGGGCTTCGCCCAGCCAAAGACAGGAAATCGGGATCTTGGCCCCATCCGCCATGCGGCGTGAAAACGTCAGCATGCGCGCAGCCGCAATCCGCTCCCGCACAGATCGAGCCGCGTCCGACAGGCACGCGGCCAGCTCGGGCTCCCCGTCCCCGTCGCGCACCGGCAGAGTGACAGGAACGACCTTCCATGCGACATCCCGCGCGCGGAGCGGAACCTTCCGCTGGCTCTCCCAAGCGAGCCGCATGCCCTCCGCGAGTCTTCCAGCCAGAACGGGCCTGTTCTCTGGCGAGCCGTCGTTGTACTTGCCGGCCGCCACATTGCCGCCCGCCCCGCAGAAGTGAATGTGCGGAACACCCGGCAGAGCCTGCTCACGCAACGCGCGGGCCTCTCCGACAAACTCCCAGTTCACACCGCCCTTCCCATAAAAGCTGTGCGGATGAGAGGCGTAATAAGTGAGCACGGCGATGGGCTTGTCCTCGTGCCAGAGCGCGACCAGCCACACCAGCGGATCGATCACGCCCTCGGGCGCAGCGATCAGTTTGGGATCACGGCAGGAGCCCCACCGCATCGCCACGACGCGCTTTCCATCCGCATCAAGGATGCGCCGGTTCGACGCCACCCGCTCGACCCGCCCCGTTCCCAGCCCGATCTGTGTGACGGCCTGCGCAGTGGGAAGCGCCGCGCGAACGGCCTCGACGATGCGCCCGAGAGCCAGGCGGTCCGCCTCGGGATTCGACATGCGCCCGCCCAGCCCCCGCTCGGCCAGCAGACGCTCCGCTGCGAAGTCGCTTCCAGGCGCGTCGTGGGGATGGAGCGCGTGTACCGCCACGCGTTCCGGGAGCGTACCCGTCGCCTGAGCGATGTCTTTCCGAAATGCGTCATAGCTCTCATTTCCGATACCGACCCAGTCCAGCGCGCAAAGCACAATCGGCTGGCCCGCCCCCAGCAAAACCACGCCCCGCGCCGTCAGAGGCGTCACGATTTCTTGGGCCGGCATGACCAGCCCGTTGCACAGCGGTGAGCCAAGCGGAGACGTGATGTCCGCTTGAAAACACGCGACCCTGAGCAGCCCCTCATCCGGGGCGGCCGCCGCAGAAAGCGAAGATGCTATCGATAATCCGACAATCGCAGCTCGTAGAGTTCTGTGCATACGTCCTCCTTGCTTGGTCCCGTAAAAATCTCTGCGTTAAAAACTTTCAACGTTCAACTTTCCGCGGACGGGGACGCCCGCGCCTGGCTGCGCACACGCAAAACACGCGCTTGACTCGTGCGTCCTTGTCACTTGCCTATGACTTACATCAAAGTTATCCTCATTTACATTCCCGTGCGAAGCGCGGGCGGCGGGCTAACCGACTGCCAAACTCGGTGGTAGCGCTCACCAGCGGTAATAGCGATACGGATCGTCACCGGCTTCGGGTGTATCAAGGTAGTAGCTCTTCAGCCACTCCTGCTCCTCGACTTTTGTGAAGCGTTCCGCGAGCGGCGCGTTCAGCGCGGCACCCAGATTCGCCAGCAGCCGCGCGGCCATGGCGTTCGCGCGCCGCTTGCTGGTGCGCAGATACGGCTTGGCCTGCTCATCAATCAACCACGGCGGCACCTGCCAAAGCACCACGCGCCCCTTGCCGTGCCGGATCACACGCAACGCGCGGCTCGACGTGTCTTTCTCGCTCTCCGGCACCACCAGCGCATCGAACGTGATGCGCCCGTGCCACGCCCAATCGGCGTTGCAGAGTCCGTCCAACTCGGGCGGCCGCTGTTCAATCCGTGTGAATGCGGCGTTCGTCCGCACCGTCGTCACCGGTGCCGGGCACCACGCCTTCAGGGCGTCGTCCGCCAAGCCTAGGCACACGACGTTCAGGCCGCCTTCGATCGCCCTGAAGAGGTCCGGGGGCGGTGCGGATGCGCCGGGGCCGACCACAAGCAGACGGCGCCCCACGCCGGCCACCCCACCCCGGACTACGCCGAGTTGCTGTGCGAGCCGTTCGGCCTCGGTGCCCAGTACGACCGTCTCGCGGCAAGCCGTTGCCTGTGCGCGGTCCAGATACTCCAGCAGATTGACAACCAGCCGATCCGCTACCGGATCGTCCTCGGTTCGCCCGGTCACATCCAACTGACAGAAGATCGCGCGCCCGCGTCCCTGCACATGCTCCAGCAGCGCTGCGTATTGCAGATCGAACTCACCGTCCAGCAACGCACGCCAATCGCCTCGCGCCGGTTTTTCAATCAGTACTGACGCCACCGTGCCGCGGTTGCCGCAGCGCCAGACTCGCGTGTTGGTGAACCCGCACCACGTACCGTGCGGATCATGCGTCTCCGCAGTGGGCAATCCGGTCAGGTACGGCGTCACCAGCGTGCCGGAGCCGCTCCAATCGCGGAATGCGGCCTCGTCCAGTCCGCGCGTCACGGGATGTTCGGCACGCGGGAAGAGGCAACGCGCACCGCGTTCGGTAATGCGGAAACCGAGTCCGCGCTCCAACGTCTCTGCGCGCTGTTCAAAGACCAGTACCCGCAAACCCTCGCTCAGGCGCGTCATCCAAGGTACAGCCGAGCCGTCCAGCGCTTCGCGCCCGATCACGACCAGCGCGTTGGTCGCAGGCGCGTGCGTGCCGTCGAACGGCACGTAGCGTACGCCCAGCCGATCAAAGAGGCGCGCCGTCAGACCGTGCGGGTCCATCAGGTGGACCGGCGCGGTCAGGCGCGGCGGCTGTGTCGGTGCCACGGCATGCAACGCGATTTCATCGACCTGCGTCATGCCGTCCGCAAACTCGAAGATCGCGGTCAGTCGCAGACGCTCGCCGTCTCGGATACGTTTTGGAAAACCGAACGTCACCGGAATAACGGCTTGTCCGCCGACGGCGACCCGCTCCTCTCCCTGCCGCTCCATCAGATTCTCGCCCTTGCGCCAGAGCCGCCAAGTCCAAGCCACGTTCTGCTCGCGGCGGCGGTCGTTGAGCATCACCAAGCTTTTACACACCTTCGCACCTGGTGTGAAGAGGTGATCCTTGGCGGTCAGGTCCTCTTCCGGTCCCGCGATGAACCCGCAATCCGGTTGGTTCCAGCGCAGAAAAGCCACGCCCACTTCGCTTGGCAGAAAGGCGTCGCGCGGTCCGAGATCCTGAATGTATTGCGAGCCGGACTGAATGCGGTCCGGCACGATGCCGGGGCATTTGAGCCCTTTGAGCGGCGTCTCTGCGGCGACCTCGGCAGTCGGTGCGATGCGCCGCCAAAAAGTGCCCTGATCCCACGGCAACATGGCCGACACGCCCCGGACGCGGTGGCTGCGCCAGTTGTCGTTGGCGAACAGCGTCTGCACGGCATGGTAATTCTGCGGAAGTGACCGTAGCGGCTGATTGAGGGTACTCCAGCGGAACGGCTTGCCCGTAGCCCACAGCCGTTCTTCGTGATCCAACGCATGAATCGCGGCATCGTTATCAAGATAGGCGTCGTCCCCCCAAAATTGCGCTGCGAACTCAGCGGTCCACAGACTCTGAAAGGCCTCGCAGCGCCAGATGAATTGCGGTCCGCGATAACTCGACCAACTCGAAATGTGCGGCAGTCCCCACTCCACGAAAAAGAGCGGCTTGACCCCGTGCGCGGACCAATGCTCGGTCCAGTCGCTGCGTTCCTGCACCGGTGCCCAATTCAGATAGCAGTTCACGGTGTGCATGTCACCGAGGTTGCCGGATTGGTGGTGGTAAACCGGACGTGTGGTGTCCAGTGACTTGACGATGGTCTCGGTGATGCGGGCCTGTTTGCGGTTGCGCGCCCACCAAACGTTTCTGGACGTCTCATCCTCCGGAATCTCGTAGAGACCATCGATCTTCTGCGGGTTCTGGTCACCGTAATAGCCGGTGCAGTTGTGATTCATCGCGTAGAAGATGACCGACGGATGGTTGCGCGCGCGCCGGATCAACCAAGCGGTCTGCGCACGGTAGCGCTCAGCCATATCGGGCTTGTCCAGCCGGTAACCGAAATCTTTGAGGTGCGGCAGCGAGAAGGCCAGCAGCATACCGGTCTCATCGCACGCCTCGAGCAGGCCGTCCAGATAGCTAACCGCCCCCGGCCTGAAATCGTAGTTGCCGGCGATGATAGCGTTGAAGCCGTACTCGAACATCCGGCGGCACATCTCAAGCGCTGCCGAACGGCTGGCTTTGTCGGCCGCACTGACGGAGGTCGTGTTATGCAACGCGCGCAGGTGGATCGGCGTGCCATTGAGCAAGAAGTCACGGCCCTCAATGCGGATCTCGCGGAAACCGAAATACGTCGGCGTCAGGACATCCACCACCGCACCGGCCTTGTCCAACAGGGAAAGCGTCGCCGTGTAGCGGTGTTGCGGCGCGTCGGTATCCCAGAGTTTGGCGTCGGGCCACGCCGCGCTGAAGCGCAGCACACCGGCTGCGTCGGGTGCGAGTGCGTCTGACTCAAAACGCTGCACGACCGCCGCGCCGCCGCGCTCGCTGACCTCGGCTCGCAGTCGCCACGGTCCTGCGTCCAGACCGGCGGTTTCGGTCGCGAAGGTCACACGCCGCTCACGCACCGAGGTGATGACATGCACATCTTCAAGGCGCGCTGCGGCCGGCATGGCGGTGAGAAAGAGATCGCCCGTGATTCCTTTATGATTGACGCCGGCCTTCTCCGTTACGATCCGGTCGGGGGCCATAAAGGCATTTCGCTCGGCGGTCAACGGACGCGCCGTGACCAGCAGCGCCAACTCCTGCTCGCGGCCGGGCACGAGATGCCCGGTCAGGTCCACCTCACCGCCGGGGTACCACAACTCGCCGCACGGCCGGCCGTCCACGAACACCCGCGCATGCGTCTGCAGCATCGTGAACGAGAGTTCCAAGCGACGACCCGCCCAAGCGTCCGGCACTGTGAAGCGCCGCTTGTACCACGCCTGATCCACATTACGGATGCGCACACGATCTTCCAGCCAAGGGGCAATCCACACTTGCTGCACACCGCTCTCAGGCCTCCATTCGCCGTGCGGCCACATGCCCGGCACCTTGAACCATCCCCAGCAATCGCCTGCCGCCGGCACGGTCGTGGTTGTTTCGTCGGGCGGCACAGGCCGGAAGCGCCACAGGCCGTTGAGACAGACACGTTCGCGCGTTGCGGTGGTTTGCCGCCAGGCATCCGCGATCGATTCGGGTTCCGCGTCGGCACCCGGTGGCAGCGGCGCATCCGCCTTGACCATCGCGCGCAGGCGACAGACGGTCAACGACAGCCCGCGAAACTCAACGGTCCCCGACCTCCCGAGATTGCAGGGCGACAACGCAAGCGTGGCGGCACCTTCTGGAATCGGGTAAACGCGCTCACACACGGTCCAGTCGGTGGTGCCAATCATACCGAAGACATTCGGCCACGGATCAATGCGCTTCCCTTGGGCGTCGTGAAACGACATCGTGAGACGGCCGGTCTCCCAACTCTCCTTGCCCAACGCGACATCTGTGACCTTCATCTCCATCGCGAGCCGGAGACGTCCGTACTCCGGTTTTAGCGGAATGCGAAAGTTGACGCCGGCACCCGCGCCAGAGCAGACCAGACGGCGTCCGGCCTCATCCTGCTCAATCCGCGCACGCCTACCCGCCGGCCACCCTTCCGGCCAGCCATTGGCGTCGAGACGCGCCAGTTCGTTATTCGGGATCAGTTCCGTCCCGAGTTGTCCCGCCGCATTCAACGCCAGCAGGCAGCCCACCAACCACAACCTTCCCTGATTCACTCGCATAACATCACCTCGGCAAACGATCCAGTACAGCAATCAGAAGCTTACACTGCGTTGCGGCAGTTCGTCTAACACTAACTTCCCCATATCAGGCTCATGTCTCTGAAACGGGTGACGACCGCTGTTTCCGGTACTGGCTCATCGTCAAGCCTGTCTTCTGTTTGAAAATGCGCTTGACGTGGTTTTCAGACTGGTAGCCGCACTGCCAGGTGATGGTACTGATCGGCAGGGTCGTTTCGCTCAGGAAGGTTTTCAGACGCGCCAGCCGGACGTTCTGGATCTCGTCCAGAATCGAGTGGCCGACATGCTTGCGGAAGAGCATCTCTGCCAGCCGACGTGAGACGCCCATGTGTCGCGCGATATCGAGCACCGTAATCGCGGTGCAGGCGTTGAGGCGGATAAATTCGAGACCGCGCAGATAGCGCCGGTCCACGGCATGGGCGAACCGGCTCGACTCCCGCAGAACCACCCGCTTGACACCGTACCACAGATTGCGTTCGCGGCGTACATTGCCACGCATCAAATCCTCCAGCAGACGGGCGGCTTCGTATCCGCCGGCATCGAAGTCGGGCTGCACGCTGGACAGTGTCGGCGTTGTGTTCTCGCAGATCATTTCGTCATTGTCGACGCCCATCAGGGCGACCTCGCCCGGCACGTTGAGCCCGCTGCTGTGACAGGTCTCAAGGACCTGGCGCACCCGCACATCGTGCGCCGCAAGAATGGCAACCGGCTTGGGCAGATCGTGCAGCCAGCGCGCGAGATGCTTCTGGTCCAGCGCCCAGTCCACACGCGCGCGCTCACTGGGACAGTGGTACTCCTCGCAGGACAAGCCCGCCTCGGCCAGCCGCGTTGCGAAGCCCTGTCCGCGCAACACCGACCAGTCCCAGTCATACACGTCCGGCACATACGCGAAGTGACAAAACCCTTCGCCCAAAAACGCCTCGGCGGCGGCACGTCCAACGCCCTCGGAATCACTCGTCACGAACGACACATTCGCGGCGTGGTTGGGGTAAGACTCCGGCGAATCCATCACCACGGTCGGAATGCGGGCGCGCGACATGGAGCGCAACGCCTCGGGCATCCGCGCCACGATCGCACCGGTCACGCCCCACGCTTTCAGGTTCACGAGTTGCTGCTTCTCCACGCCCTTCTCAACCAGATGGATATTCCACGGCGTGTGCAGCCGCATATAACGCAACACGCCCTGAAACTTATCGCGCCCCGCCTTTTCATTTGTGGCTAGGAAGAGAGCCACGTTCGGCGTTTTCTGGAAGACACCTCTCATCTCTTGGAGGATGATACACACGTCAGGCTGGGGGTTAAAGTAGAAATTTAGGATTTGGGATTTGGGATTTGGGATTTTTAACCATGAAACACATGAAACTTCATGAAAAACCGCGCCATGCCTTTCCGTGTTTCAGTGTATTCCGTGGTTCCCAAAACCCGAGCACTGCTCCCCAAAAAATCTGTGTCTCTGCGTTTAAAAGCTTTGCGCAAAATGCGACGTTTTTTTTGCGTATTTTGAGGGGTTTGTGAGCTTTGACTGTGTTACACTGGTTCCAATGAATGGTTTGGCTCGTGTGCCAAGAGCGAGGACGACAAAGGTGGAGGAGAGAACATGAAACGTGCAGGTGTCGCATTGTTGGTTTCTGTCGCCGTAGCCCAAGCCGGAAACCTCACGATAACGTTCCCCGGCTATGACCGAGACGAAACGCTCACAAACTTCCCGGCTCTCGTTGTTTTCGAGAACGACGTCGACGGTTTCTCCTATGACGGGTTCGCATCGTCACTCGGTCACGACCTGCGCTTCAGCAACAGCACCGAGACCGTCGAGCTGGAATACGAGATCGAGTCATGGGATCCCAACGGCAAATCGTACGTCTGGGTGAAGGTTCCGCAGTTCTCCTCCAACTGCACAATCCGCGCTTACTGGGGAACGCCGGGCGCGGAGCAGCCCGCCTACTGCACAAGCGGCGCGGTCTGGTCCTCCGCCTACCGCGCGGTCTGGCATCTAGCCCCAGGACTGAAGGACTCGACCGCAAACCAAGTACATGCGCTGCCGAACAGCACGGCCGTTGACGCGGAAGGCCCGGTGGGACGCGCACGCGAGACCGGATTGGGCAAACAGATCAATCTGGGATCGCCGACCTCGGTGAACGTGACGAGCAACTTCACCTTTTCGTTCTGGGCCAGAACGGACGCTGCGGCGAGTAGGAAAATGTACGTCTACCGCTGGTTGGACAAGCCGACTTACAAAAACTACGCTATTTTGTGTGGTTTTGCCGCGAGTGCCATTGAACTTTACAGTGGCAATAACGGAGTCACCGGAACGGATCCCCGTCCCTTTTCAAAAATCTCCGTGCCCGACACGAGCTGGCACCACTATGCCTACACGTACGACGGCGTCACCTTTTCCAAATACCGGGACGGGGTGACAATCGGTGCCACCAACATCAGCTTCGCGATGATCAGCACGCCCAACACCGACGTCATCCTCGGCAACTCTGGGGCGCAAGACCCGTTTTACGGCAAGCTGGACGAATTCCGCATCGCGGATCAAGCCCGCTCCGCCAACTGGATCTATGCGAGCCATCTGAATCAGCGCCTTGCCATGAGGCGTTCTACCACGGTCAGTTTCCCTGAGTATGACAGGGACGAGGTCCTCACCAACTTCCCGGCCTTGGTGGTGCTGAACGCCAAGACCTCCGGCTTTTCCTATGAGTTTTTCCAGTCGCTTGAAGGGCACGACTTGCGCTTCACCGATGTGTCCGGCACCACGGCGTTGAATCATGAGATCGAGTCGTGGAATCCCTCGGGGAACTCGTATGTCTGGGTCCAGGTGCCGGAATTCTCCGCCAACTGCGCAATCCGCGCCTCTTGGGGCAACGTCCTCGACATGGACAGCCCCGCATGTGCCACGAACGGCGCGACCTGGTCCGACAACTTCCGCGGCGTCTGGCACTGCAATCCCATCAAGACCGACTCCTCGCCGTACGCCGCACAAACGACCAGCGTCTTGACCGGCGACTACCTCCGCGGCCCCGTCGGCAATCACGCCGTGCGTTGCGGACTAACCAGTGCGCGCCTGCTCGTGACAGAGACCAACCAGCTCTCGGTCTCGGACAACTTCACCTACTCTTTTTGGGCGAAAACCTCCAGCCCTGACAAACACTACGTCTTTTTCGCGGTACCGCAGGGAGGCAATCAGTTGGCCATCATATACGGATATGAACCCAAATCCTTCGAGTTCTATTCCTATAACGGGGTAACCGGAGCCAACCCGCAGCCGGGATCCAAGATCGAGGCACCGGATGACGACTGGCATCACTATGCCTACACCTACGACGGCAGCAACTGGGCCGGCTACAGGGACGGCGCACAGATATTCAATGTCCAGCGAATCTTTGCCCTGAAACCGATCGTCGCGGGCAACGAGGCCTTCAAAATCGGCGGCGGCAACTCGGATAAAGCCCAGTTCAACGGCGGTCTGGACGAATTCCGCGTGGAGGCGCAGAGTCGCTCCGCGAACTGGCTCTACGCCTGCTACCGCAACCAGCAGGTCCGGCGCGACGGGATCGACTATCTGAACACGCCGACGTTCCGGAACCGGGGCGAGGTGTCGGCGCTCCGTCCGACGTCCGCGACCGTCGCGTGCGTTTTGTCCTGCCGTCTCCCCTGCGCGGTCACGCTCTGCTACGGCGCGAACGATGCGGGTGAGGACACAAGCGGATGGGACAGCGTCACGGCGCTCGACACGCTGGAATCCGGCAGCGTCGGCGCCGACCTGACCGGGCTTCAGCCGGACCGCAACTACGTCTACCGCCTCTTCGCGGAAAACGGGTCGGGGTCGGCTTGGTCGGAACCGTTCACCTTCCACACCGCGCCGGATCTCACGCAGTACGTGTACAAGATGCCGTTCACCTTCTCCGGCTATACGGCGGACGAGACCCTGACTAACTTCCCCGCCCTGGTGGTGCTTAGCGAGCGTCTGAACGGCTTCTCCTACAGCCAGTTCGTTTCGGCGGACGGGGGCGACCTGCGGTTCGCCGACGACACCGGTGCGCCTCTCGACCACGAAGTCGAGGTCTGGGAGCCCGAGGGCGACTCGTACGTCTGGGTGCGCATCCCGCAGTTCACCAGCGGCATGAAGATCTGGGCCTACTGGCGCAACAAGGGAGCCTTTGACGCGCCGGTCTACACGGGCAACGGTGCCGTGTGGGACGCGGATTTCTGCGGGGTTTTCCATCTGTCGCCGGCACTCGAAGACTCCACGCTGAACGCGAACCCTATTGCCGACAGCGCGACCACAAACGCCGCAGGTGCCGTTTCGCTGGCACGGGGTTTCAACGGCAACGCCTTCCTGACAGCACAAACATCCGAGAGCCTGAGCGTCTCGGAAGCCTTCACCTTCTCCTTCTGGATGAAGACATCATCCACCGCCCAGATGTATCTGTATGGCCGCGACCCGGGTACGGGGGATCGGCAGCACGCCATTGTTTTCGACGTCGCACTGCAAAAACTTAGGTTCCACATCGAAGGGCATTTCGGAGTACTCGCAAACACCTACACCACCATTGACGTTCCCGACGAAGAGTGGCACCAATATGTTTACTCCTTCGACGGAGCGTCTTGGTCCACCTACCGGGACGGTGCGCAACTGAACGCTCAGGCGTGCCGCTTGGCGCTTCCGTTGACCGATGACCTTTACGTCAACCGCTGCCGGTTCGGCGCCTCGCAAGGCAGCGCCACGAGTCGTTTTGACGGTAGCCTGGACGAATTTCGCATTGAGCGGACAGGACGCTCGGCCAACTGGGTTTCGGCGAACTATCTGACGCAGGTTTCGCCTGAAACCTTCTACACTTGCGGCGGCGTACGCGCGAAAGGTACACTGCTCACGGTGCGCTAACCAACTGGGGAAAGAACGTGAAAACAAGGGACAAGATGACTATGAATCGCAGATCATTTCTCATGGCGGCGGGTGCCGCGACAGTGACGGGGAGCTTGACACGACGGGCGAGGGCGCAGACGCCGTCACCCAACGCCAAGCTCAGCCACGCCTGCATCGGTGTGGGCGGCATGGGCTATGGCGACCTCAACAGTTTCAAATCACACGCCAACCTTCAGATCGTCGCCATCTGCGATGTGGACAAAGGCAACTTGAACAAAGCTGCCGCCTTGTTGCCAGGTGTGCGCACCTATACGGACTGGAGAGAACTTCTCGCCAAGGAAGGCGACAAGATCGACGCCATCAACGTGGCGACCCCAGACCACATGCACGCCTCGATCACTGTGTCGGCTCTCCGGGCGCGCAAACATGTTTATTGCCAGAAGCCGCTCTGTCGCGACATCGCCGAAGTCCGGGCCGTCATGCAGGCAACGCAATCCTCGGGACAGGTCACCCAACTCGGCACCCAGTGCGCCTCCATGGTCGGCGACCGCATGGCCGTGCAGTACCTGCAGGACGGCGTCCTCGGCGAGATCTCACGCGTCGTTTTATTTATGACCGTCAAAGCGCGCAGCAGCATCCCTGGACCTCGGCCTGAGAAAGGAGCGCCGCCCCCGGCGAACCTGAACTGGGACCTGTGGCTGGGCACTGCGCCGGTACGCGAATATGCGCCCGGCGTCTATCATCCGTTCTTCTGGCGCGCTTGGCAGGATTTCGGCACGGGCGTGATGGGCGATAATCAGAGCCACCTTTTCGACTCTTCTTGGAAAGGGCTGGAGCTGACCGCGCCGCTGAGTGTGAAGGCCGAAGTGCAGGAGTCTTGGAAAACCGATGCCGCGCGGCGTGCCGAAAACTGGCCGCAGAGCCGCCATGTGGTGTGGACGTTCCCCGGCACGAAACGTTCTGGAAACAAGCCGATCACGGTCGAATGGTTCGACGGCATAGAGGCGTTGCCTCAGGAGTTCCAGCGCTACGCTCAAGACTGCGGCCTGCAAAAACTTCCCGAAATCGGATCGCTTGTCATCGGTTCCGAGGGAGCGATGCTCATGGCGCATGGCACCGCGCCGCGCCTGGTTTCGGACGGTCGCTTGAACAACTACCCCAAGCCCAAGCTGCCGAATCACCCCAGCCACTACCACCATTTCGTTGACGCCTGTCTGGGCAACGCGAAGACCGCGTCGCACTTTATGCAGACAGGGCCGATGACCGAGGCGATCATGTTGGGCAATATCGCCGTGAGAATCCCCGACACCGAAATTCGGTGGGACGCCGCCGCCACGAAGGTCACCAATGTCCCGGAGGCCAACAAACTGATCGGGCGGACCTATCGCGAAGGCTGGAACATTCCCGGACTGGGATAAACGAAAAGGAGCGAGTAGTATGAGTAATCGGTTTCAGGTTCCATGGGTTTCAGGTTTCATTGCGGAGCACCGGGAGGGACGAGCGTCTGCTCGTCCGGCGGCGCAGTGCGCCGCCACTGCTCGCACGGCCGCTGTCGCCAACCGCTTACGCGGTATGACACGCACAGTGTTGGCGGCCGCTTTGGCCGGCGTGGTCTGGGGCGGCACGGTTTGGGGCGGTATCGCGGCGGAGCCGGATGCCGAGGGTTTTGTCTCGGTTTTCAACGGGCAGGATTTAAGCGGCTGGATCGGCGCGACGCAAAGTTACGCCGTGGAGAACGGTGTCCTTTATTCCAAGCCCGACGGAGCGGGCAACCTGATGCTCGCGAAGCAGTATGCCGATTTTATCCTGCGGTTCGACTTCCTGCTGACCCCCAACGGTAACAACGGCGTGGCCGTCCGCATGAAAACGGTCAGCGGCGGCGGCACCCTGAATGGCATGGAGCTGCAGATCCTGGACGATGACGGCGACCAGTACAAAAAACTGAAAGACTACCAGTACAACGGCTCCATCTACGGGGTTACCCCGGCGAAACGCGGCTTCCTGAAACCGGTCGGTCAATGGAACTCGCAGGAGGTACGTGCCATCGGCTCGCGGATCACTGTCGTACTGAACGGCACGGTGATCGTCGATCAGGATCTCAAAGAAGTGAAGGAGACTCCCGACGGAAGAGAGCACCCTTGCCTGCACAATGCCAAGGGCTATCTCGGCTTTATGGGCCACCACTCTCGCGTGGACTTCCGGAACATCCGCATCAAGGAAATCCAATAGTTCCTCACACGTTTTTAAAAGCATCGAACCGCAATCACCACAAAAGAAGGGAAGACAATCATGACTCAACTCAACGTATCCAGAAGGACATTCCTGGCCGGCGCCGGCGCGTTGGCGGCGGCACCGTCGATCACATTAGGACAAGCACAGCGCGTATTTAAATACGCAGTAGTCGGCTGCGGAGGTCGAGGTTCCGGAGCCGTCAAGGACATTCGGGCTGCAGCGGAGCGGCTCGGGCACAAGGCCGTGCTGGTCGGCGCGTCCGACTTCTTCCAGGAAAAAGCCGCTGCGGTCTGCAAGGCCAACGGCTGCGACGAGAAGTTCGCATTCGGCGGCGCCGGCGGCTACAAGAAGGTTCTCGAACTGGACGCCGAGATCATCCTGTTGGCGACACCGCCGATCTTCCGTCCGCTGCACCTCGAAGCGTGCGTCAAGGCCGGCAAACACGTCTTCGCCGAGAAGCCGATCGCCACGGATGCGGCGGGTCTGCGCCAGTTTCTCAAGGGGGTTGCTGAGGCCAAGGCCAAGAACCTCTCGATCCTGTCGGGAACGCTGCACCGCCACTCCAACCGCCACCTCCGGCTGATCGGGCCCGTACAGAAGGGCGCGATCGGCAATCTCCTCGCAGGCCGGGTGTATCGCTGCCAGGGCGGCATCTGGGTCCGGCCGCGCCGCAACAACGAGTCGAACGCCGCCTACCTCTGCAACAACTGGTACCACTTCTGGGAGATGTCCGGCGACCAGATCACGGAGCAGGCGATCCACGAAGTCGATCTCGCGAACTGGTACCTCGGGCGCCTTCCGAAGACCGCGATGGCCATCGGTGCGCGTCACCGCCGCCCGGCGGGCATCGGTAACATCTACGACTGCATGGCGATTGACTATGACTATGGCGACTCCATACATGTGCAGGCGATCGGGCGTCACATCTCCGGTTGCTCGGACCGGGTCGGCACCCTGCTGGTCGGAACCGAGGGCGAGGTGGCCTGCGGCGGCAAGATCACGCGGTTTGACGGCAAGGAGGTGCAGTACGACGAAGAGCGGATCAAGGGGCGTCATGAGAACGGGCTGATCATGGAGCACTGCGATTTCCTCAGCGGCCTGCTCAACGGCAATTTGCTCAACGAGGGCGAACAGGTGGCGATGTCAACGGCCTCGACGATGATGGGGACCTTCTCCGCCTACACGGGCCGGACGGTACGCATGTCGGATCTGCTCACCAACACCGACTCGGAGTTCTACAACATGAACGCCGGATTCACGGCGGCGGACTTCGAGCGCACGGACGACATCCCGATGCCCGCTGAAGGCGTGGGTGCGGTACCGGGTAAGGCGTGAGTCAAGGGAGGCCTGCAAAACCCCTCGTGGCATGGGCGTCCCGCCCATGAAACACGGGCAAGATGCCCGTGCCACACCTGTAAGCAAAGGGTTTTGCAAGAACCTCAAGGGACAGAGAATCGAAAGGAAGGCAAATGAACAGGCGTGACTTTCTGAAGGCCACCGCTGCGGCGGGGATCGTGGCGGGGCTGCCTGCGGCATCGCATGCAGCGGCGAGCCCCGCATACAAAACGAAGCTCGAAAAAGCTCTGATCGCACAGGTGGCGGACGATGCGACTTGTGAGCGAATCGCAAAAGCCGGGTTCCCCGGCGTAGAACTCACGCGCAAAGGCA
>DAOTMQ010000043.1:0-1724 GCA_035450385.1 Kiritimatiellia bacterium
TGTTGCCGTTGAAAACCACGAATGTCCTGATTGCCGGACGCGCTGCCAGTTTCAGTGCCATCGCAGCTTCAAGCTGCCGCCTTTCCCGCACCATGATGCAACTCGGGCAGGCAGCCGGCACAGCCGCGCATCTGTCGTGCTCAGGCAACATCCCGCTGCGCGAGGTGCAGGCCTCTGAAATCCGCCGCGTGATGGCGGAGCGCATCGACCAATTTGTGAAAGAACACGCTGAATGACAAAAAAACGCAATCGGAAACAGCAGATCCTTGAGCTACTGATGGAGCGGCCGGAACTCTCTGTCAGTGAGCTGAGTCGCCACTTCGGTGTATCGGAGGTGACGATCCGCAGTGACCTAAGGGAACTTGAGGCCCAAGGCCATCTGGTGCGCCAGCACGGCGGCGGCCTGCCGACCCTGCACACCAATGTGGCCGAGCGCCAGCGCGCGCGCATCGACGAGAAGACCCGTATCGCGCGCGCGGCCGCCGACCTGATCAGCGATCTCGACGACGTGATGATCACCGCGGGCACCACCACCTCGTTGATTCCCCGCTTCCTAATTGGTCGGCAGGGCGTAAACATCGTGACCAACTCCACCCTGCTGCTGCCCTTCGTGCGCCACACCCCCGGTCTCTCAGTGACCCTCACCGGCGGCGAGTTCCGTCCCGCGATCGAAGCACTGACCGGACCGGCCACGATCCGCGAGCTTGAGCAGTTTCATGTCGGCAAAGCGTTTCTGGGATCAGACGGCATCACCGCCGACAAAGGCACCACAGCCGACAGCGCGGATATTGCCGATGTCTGCCGCCGCATGTCGCAGCAGGCGCGCCAGACCATCGTGCTGGCCGATGCCTCCAAACTCGGGCGCGAAGGTTTCGCGCACATCATGCCTGCATCCGAAATCGACATCCTGATCACCGACACCGCCGCCCCGCCAGACGAAGTCGAACGTCTCCGCAAGAAGGGTGTCGATGTCCGAATCGTGTGAGGATCCTGGCGCCTCCTCCTTCGGACGGAAAACGGAAGCTTTCAACTCCCCCCCTGATGGTGTAACATAACCACGTTTTTATTCCATCGCAAAGCAGTCTTTGTGAACCGGCCGTGGAACCGTGCCGACAAGGAGCGAAACATGAAGCATGCATCAACACGTCGTGCGTTTCTGGTGCAAGCTGGCAAGGCGGGAACCCTGCTGGCTGGGGCAGCCGCCCTGACCGGACACGCCAACAACCCGAAAACGGAGGCAAAGCAAAAAATGGCAGATAACAAGAAAATCTTGGTTGCGGCGGATCCCTTCGCCGTGTCGCTCAAAGATCAGATCGTCGCGTTCTTGAAAGAGAAAGGGTATGAGGTAACGGACTACAGCAAGGCGCAAGGTCAAGACCGCCCGTACTACGACAGCGCAGTCGCGGTCTGCGAAGCCATGCAGGCGGGAGCGGCTCCGCGTGCCATCCTCTTCTGCGGCACGGGCATGGGCATGTCGATCGTGGCCAACCGTTTCAAAGGCGTGACCGCCGCCGTCGTCGAGTCGGTTTTCGCCGCTAAGATGTGCCGCGCCATCAACAACGCCAACGTGCTCTGTCTCGGCCAGATGATCTGGGGTCCGGACATGGCCAAAGCTGCGGTCGAAACATTCCTGAACACGAAATTCACGGAAGGTCTTGAGGGCCTCTCCGAATTCCTGCACGGTGCCTGCAAGAAGGTCGAATCCATCCGGCCCTAATGCCCTC
>DAOTMQ010000043.1:1824-19690 GCA_035450385.1 Kiritimatiellia bacterium
TAACTAAAAGGTGACTCAATATGGATCAACACGCTCTTGACCTCTTGCAAGCCTTGGTGGCCTTGCCGACGCCGACCGGATTCGAGTACGACGGCATGGCCTTGCTCTCACAGTATCTGAAGAAGGCTGCGGTACCCAATCTCGCCATTGACGTCCACGGCAATCTGCGCGCCTGCCTCAACCCCGACGCGCCGCTGCGAGTCATGATCGAAGGCCACTGCGATGAAATCGGCTTCATGGTGCAGTACATCGACGACGACGGGTTCCTCTACATGTGCCCGCTCGGCGGAGTGACCGTGCCGCTGGTCGCGGCCGAGCGTATTGTGATCCAAGGCCGGAACGGCAACGTGTTCGGCGTGTTCGGGGTGCGTCCGCCCCACCTGATGTCTGCCAAAGACAGGGAAAAGGTCGCGCCGCAGGAGTTCAAGGACATTGCCGTCGATATCGGCGCGCGCACACGCGAAGAGGCGCTGGAGCTTGTTGATCTCGGCAGCCCCGCGGTCGTCGATGCCGGCTGGCGCCCGCTCGCAAACAACCGCGTGGCGTGCCGCGGCTTTGACAACCGCATCGGCGCGTTCATTGTGACCGAGGCCATGCGCCGTCTGGCCGGCGAGAAGCTTCCGGTCGCGTTGCACATGGTCGCCAGCGTGCAGGAAGAGATCGGCTTGGTCGGTGGCATCACCACCGCGTATGACATCAATCCCCATATCGGCCTGTGCGTGGACGTGACCTTTGCCGCCGACGCCCAAAAAGATGACCGCAAGGTCGTGGGCGACATCCGTTTGGGCGGCGGCCCCGTCATCGGCGTGGGGCCCACCTACCACACAACCTTGAACCGTCTGATCACCGACGCGGCCGCCGCCACCAACCTGACCGTGCAGCGTCAAGTGCGCGGACGCGGCACCGGCACCTGTGCCTGGGCCATGCGTCTCTCGCGCTCCGGCGCGGCGGTGGCGCAACTCAGCATCCCGCTGCGTTACATGCACAGCCCGGTCGAGGTCCTCAGCTTGGACGACGCGGCCCAGACGATCGACCTGCTTTGCGCGGCGATCCGCGCCATCCCGGCCGACATCGACCTGCGCCCCCCGCAGCCGTAACCGCGCAATCGGTTGACGACAAGGGCGTGCAAGAGATGCCGACATCGATTTCGATACCGACACCGATACCGATGTTGAAACTTATTACCTATTACCTCTTACTTATTACCTAGCACCTACTGCTGTCCATGCCGTCCTTCCCGATCACCTGCCTGCTCGATCAACCCGCGCCCAGCGAGACCTTTATCCGGCGCGAATTGGATCTGCTCAGGCAGCGTGGCTGGCCGTTGACGGTGCGCCTGTTAAAGGGGCAGCCCGGAGCATTGCCGTTTGTCTGGCGGACGCTCCCCGCCGCAGGCCGCAGGGTGCTGCTCCGTGCCGCTGGCCGCCGTCTGCGTGAGGAACTGCCGCGCGCACCGGTAACGGCGGCCCGTCTGCTGCGCCGCCTGCCGCAGGTTGCCGCCCTGCTTCAGGCGGTACAGTACGACGGTACCCGTTTGCTTCACGCGCAGTTCGCCGGCATCACCGCCGATCTGGTCGGTCTCGCGGCACAGACCGCCGATCTGCCGTGGAGCTGCGCCGTCCACGCGCGTGACGTTTTCGCGGTGTCGCCCCCCCTGCTCTACCGACGTCTACGCAGCGCCGCCGCTGTGACCGCCTGCTCGCAACAAGCCGCAAATACCGTGATCGCTTGCGGTATTCCGTCTGCAAACGTTCACGTCATCCACCACGGCCTGCCGCTGGCACACTTCCCGTTTGACCCCGCCCGCGAAGGCCACGCTCTTTTTACCGCCTGCCGACTGGAAGAAAAAAAGGGGCTCGACACCCTGCTACACGCTTGCGCATGCCTTGCCCGGCGCGACATACAATTCACCTGTGTGATCGCCGGTAGCGGCCCGCTCGAACGCGACCTGCGCGCTCTCGCGCAGCGGCTGTCACTCGATACCGCCGTCACCTTCACCGGCTGGCTCACGCAAGAGGAGATCCGTGCCCATCTGCTGGCCGCACGCGCCGTGGCGTTACCGTCACGTCGTACCGCCGATGGTGACCGCGACGGCATCGCCAACATCCTGCTGGAGGCGATGGCGCTCGGCACGCCGGTCGTCACGACCGAAGCCGGTGCCGCTGGTGAAGTCATCGAGGATCGCGTGAACGGCCGTCTGGTGCCGCCCGACGATCCGGATGCGCTGGCCGACGCGCTTGAGGAACTGCTGCGCGAGGAAGACGCCGCACGTGTGCTGACACAAGCCGCGCGGACAACAATCGAGTCACGCTTCGACGCTGAAAAAAACATCACGGCACTCGAAGCGTTCTTTGCGCAAGCGCAAAGAAAATAAGCGGTCGATAGAATCGATGAAATCGAAAGATTCGAAAGATTCGATTCCGTCGATTCTTTCGATTCCCTCGACTACTCTACCCCTACGTCCACGCTCGCCGCACGAAGCTCAGGGATTTTGTGAGTTCCGCTGTTTTGACCTGCGGCGAAGGCTCGAACACCTTAAGAACCGCGTCCGCCGCGTAGAAATTGAAAGCGGCAAAGTCGATCGCGCCCTGTCCCGGCGGCAGATGGTCATGCGTGGGTGGTAGCGCGTCATGGATATGGGTGCCACGCGTGAATGACAGAAGCGCGCGCGCCGCATCAACATGACGGATCAGGCCCAAGTTGGCGCGTACCTGTCCATGCCCCATGTCATGCCAATAGGCCAACGCCGGCGTATCGAAGCGTCGCTTCAGCATCGCCATCTCGCCCTCATCAGGAAACGCTTCGATCGATGGCAGATTCTCGAGACACAATACAAGACCGGTTTTCTCAAACTCCGGTAGCAGTGTATTGAGTGACAGACAGAAGCGATCGAAAATTTTACGGACACGCGCCGTGCGCCGACGTTGTACCTTAGCCAGCAGTCGCTGATACGCAGGGGCCTCGATCGCGCCCTCATTCTCAAGCGCGTTGACCAGTGTACCGGTGTGCAGCTTACTATACCAGGCGTCCAAGAAAACACGTCCTGCATGCAGCACCACGGCTCGCGCACCGATTGAGGCCCCGAACTCCAACGTACGGCGCACCATAATCGCGGCCATGGCCCGTTCGTCATCATCCTTCGATGCCAGCAGATAGAGTTCGGGATAACCATGCGGCGCACCCAACGGCACCGGGCAGAAGGCGTGCACGCTGTCCACCGTTACCTCGCCGGCCTCGACTTTCCGGCGCACACCGGCAGCCAGTTCCTCCGTCGTGAGGTAGCCCAATTCTAGAGCGTCAAACCCCATGCCGAGGATTTCATCGACCAGCGGCTCGCCAGCCTCGTGGCGCGCGGCATTCCAGTTGGTTGAAAGCGCGATCCGCATGGCAGGCTACCGGTTGATCAGCGTCATGAACTCCTGACGCGTAGCAGGATCATTCCTGAATGACCCCAGTACCACAGAGGTCGTCATCACCGAATTTTGTTTCTCGACGCCGCGCATCATCATGCACAGATGACGGCACTCCATCACCACGCCGACCCCTTCCGCCTGTACCTCGGTCATGACCGACTGGGCGACCTGCTCTGTCAGGCGTTCCTGAATCTGGAGACGGCGCGCGAAACAGTCGACGATGCGGGCGATCTTGCTCACCCCCATCACCTTGTCCTTAGCGATGTAACCGACATGGCAAAGTCCGTAGAACGGCAGGAGATGGTGTTCGCACAGGCTGTAGACTTCGATGTCGCGCACGATGATCATGTGGTTCAGGTGTGCCTGAAACACCGCCCCATTGAGCACCTGCCGTGCGGTCTGGCCGTAGCCCTCCGTCAAGAAGGCCAGCGCCTTCGCCACGCGCTCGGGCGTTCGCTGGAGCCCTTCGCGCGCGGGATCCTCGCCGAGTTCCACCAGCAGCTCGCGCACCAGCGCGGCCACACGGTCGGCATTAATCGTTTTTTTATCGGTCTCAGTCATTGTGTGCATCACCACCCACGGCATGCCGTGGGTGGTATGAGTATGGAGGGTAGTCTGGTCAGGCCAGCTCTTTCATGGTCACGACCGGCACGTCCTTGGCCGCAGCCGGCTTCAGTTTGGAGAGGTGCTTCGGATTGAACCACCAGCCCTTTTCGGCATCGAGCGTCCAAATCGCCGGGGCCATCGACAGCACGGTCGCGGCGAAGCCCTGCAACGTCGCGGCGGCGTTGCCGGTGTGCGATGAGTTGTCGGCCTCGTTCTCAATCACGAACGGACGGGAGAAGCCCTTGTCCATCAGAATCTTGAAGAAGGCAGCCCAATCGATACTGTCCGATCCGCCGTAACCCGGCAGTTTCGGATCGTAGTGGTGGCGGTCCCACTCGTTTGCCGGCTGGCAGACGCCCGCGCGCTTCGCCAGATCGGCATCGACCTGCTGCATCGGATAGAGGCGACCCCACTGGATCGCGGCCAGGCTTTTCGCACGGTTGCGCGTACCCTTGATGTGAACGCGGCGCAGACGCGAGAAATCGGTGTTCGCAATGACATCCACCGGATCGATATTCTGCCAGGCATCGTGCGACGGATCGTAGGTCTCGCCGTGGGCCTTGCTCGGAATCAGCGCGTACATCAACTTGCGCGCCGCCAGCGTGCAGGGCAGATTGTTATAGGTGGTGGGTGCCGAAGCCGGCCGCCACCCCTCCATCGGGCAGTTCTCGTAGACCAGCGTCACGCCCAAACTTTCGGCATATTTGACAATCGGCGTGAAAACCTCGGCATACAGTTCAAGGTTCTTCGCGAAGCCACCATCCTCTTTCCCGAGTTTATGGTTATAGCCGACAAACGTGCCGACGCACACGTCATTGGCGTCGCCGCCCAACAGGTGCGCAATGCGGATCAACTTCAAGATATGGTTCTGGTTCGCCTTACGCTCGGCGGGGTCACCGGCCAACAGATTATCGTAGGCACCGACTGAAATGCGGATCCCCTCTTTCGCACAGGTATCGAGTACACGCTTGGCGTCCTCCAGCGAAAAGGTCTCATAATCTAGATGCGTGGCCACATGGTCGCGACGTGTGCCATCGCGGCGGAAAACGCACAACTCGGCACCTTGCGCGCCGACACGCTTGACGCGCTCGACCACCTCGTCGAACGTGAGTTTCGGAAAAGCGGATGTCATCAGCCAAATCGGATTGTTCATACGTACTTTACTCCTCATGTTTTCTATCCCCCGTTGCACACGCAAACAGGATATGAATGAACGGTACGAGCATGATGGTTTTTTTCGGGCGGGTTGTCCAGTACAAAGGGTTTTCAAAAGTTCCCTCATTGACAATGATCGAACGCCAAGGCATGATAAAGACCGTTTTGACAACCGGGGAAGGCAGCCCTTGAGGGCACACCGGCAGGCAAACAGATAAGGAGCAAACGTATGGCACGTGTGTATAATTTTGGAGCAGGCCCCGCGACTCTGCCGTTAGAGGTTCTGCATGAAGCTCAGGCGGATCTGGTGGATTATAAAGGATCGGGCATGTCCATCATGGAGATGTCGCACCGAGGCAAGGAGTATGATGCGGTCCACAATGAGGCGGTCGCGAATGTCAGAGAGTTGCTCGGCCTGAATGACGATTACGCGATCCTGTTCCTGCAGGGTGGCGCGAGTATGCAATTCGCCATGTTGCCCCTGAACTTTTTGGGTGAGAGACAGACTGCCGACTACGTCAACGCCGGTTCTTGGGGCGCGGCGGCTGTCAAGCAGGCGCGCCTGATCGGTAACGTCAACATCGCGGCCGACTGTCAGAAGGACATCCCCACGCGCATGCCGGAAGCCTCTGAGATGAAGTGGACGCCAGGTGCAGTCTATAGCCACATCACCACCAACGAGACCATCTCTGGCGCTCAGATCAAGGAACTGCCCGAGACCGGTTCGCCGCTGGTCGCCGATATGTCATCGGACATCCTTTCCCGTCCGCTGGACTACACCCGTTGCACGATGATCTACGCGGGTGCGCAGAAGAATCTCGGGCCATCCGGTGTCGCGCTGGTCGCGATCCGCAAGGACTTTGCCGAAACGGGGAACATCTCGCTGCCGGCGATGCTGCGCTACCAGACGCATATCGAGAGCAACTCGCTCTACAATACGCCGCCCTGCTTCAGCATCTATATGCTCTGCCTGACGACGCGCTGGCTGAAAAAGGTCGGGCTGGAGAACCTCTTCAAGCAGAACCGCGACAAGGCGCAGTTGATCTACGACGTCATCGACGCATCGGGCTTCTACCGCGGCACCGCCAAGAAAGAGTGTCGCTCAGACATGAACGTCACTTTCCGTCTGCCGACCGAAGAACTGGAAACGCTCTTCATCAAACAGGCGTCCGACGCGGGCATGAAGCAACTCAAAGGGCATCGTTCCGTGGGCGGCATTCGCGCCTCGATCTACAACGCCTTCCCGGTCGAAGGTGTCCAAGCGTTGGTCGCCTTCATGAAGGACTTCGAAGCACGCAACGGCTGATCTGATCACTGCACTTAGTCGAAAAAATCCGTGCCCATCTACGAAATCTGTGGATGGAAGCCCGAGAGTGTGTGGTTTTTATCTCCCAAACCCATGCCGATTGCTGTAACTTCCTTCACCGCCGCCTAATTAACTAATCTCTCACTGCTTTGACGATTGCGTCGGCGATGGCTTGCATGCCGCGGTCGCCGGGGTGGACGGCGACGCCTTTGTGCGTGTACTCGCGCTCGGAGCGCGCGTAGTTGGCCTCATCTCTGCCAAGCGCGCCGATATCAACGTAGCGTCCGCCGACCTCCTGGCACGCTGTCTTGAGCGCCCCGTCCTTCGCAGCATTCGCCCAAAAGCAACTGCGCACAATAATCTGCGGACGGCGTTCCGCACGGATGGCGGTAAGCAGTTCGGTGGTCTTTGTCGCGAAGAGTGTCTGCTGCGTGGCGTTGGTCAATGCGGGCACGTTCTCGCCGATCGCGACCACGATCAGGTCCGGCGCGAACGCGGTACACTCTTTCACTAGGTCGGTGCTGTCATAAGTGCCGTACTGACGTTCAAACGACGCAATGTTTTTGACCAGTATCTTCGGCTCGGTGCCGTCCGGTCCGCTCAATCCTTTGGCCACAAGATGCACGTAGTCCTTGTCGAGCGCGCTGGCGGCCATGCCCCAGTTGCCCTCCCAGCCGATGTCTTTGTTCGGTCCGTGCAGCGTGATGCTGTTGCCTAAGAACAGGATTTTTTGAATGCCCGCTGCCTGGGCCATCCACCCCGCACACAGCAGGGCAAGCGCAACCATGATCGTTTTTTTCATCGCTCTTGTTATCTCCTCAGGTGCGTTCTTACCGCACAACCGCCCTACACGTTGAGCGCGTATCCCTTGCGATACGCAGGCGCGACCATGGCGTTCGCGGCTTCACAGTTCGTGAAGCGCAACGCCTCGCAATCCCACTCCAGCCGCACATTCGGGTGGCGCACCGCGATTGCTCCGAGCGCCGCGTTCTCGGCCACATAGCCGGCCGTCTCGAACGGGTTGTTTGACTTGCGGCCGATCTTGATCGCAGTGGTGAAATCTTCAAAGTGGCTGCCGATCTGCGTCATCCAGAAGTTGGGCTTCGCCTTCTCCTCCGCCTTGATGTCGCGGATCATTGTGCGCATATCGCTTTCTGGAATCACGCGACAGCCGTCGGCACCATGCGACCCGTATTTGAGCGTGTACTTGCTGCCGTACACCACCGCGCCTGCATTCCACTGCTTCGGCACGATGCGATTGCCCAACTCGCGCCCCTCCTCCAGCATCGCCGGTCGCGGCACCTCGTTGCAGAACTCGCCGTCATGCCACACGATCGTCATTGTCTTGCCGTTGGCGAGATCGTACTCATAGCGGATGCGCGCGGCATTGGGGAACGCCAGCCGGTCGCGCACGGGATCCCATCCCGGCGTCACCTCTGCCGTGATGCGCTGCGGGCTGCGCAGATTGAGCGCGTCGTAGATCGGGTCGAGCAGATGGCAGCCCCAGTCGCCGGGAGTGCCGGTGCCGAACGGCGTCCACGCGCGCCAGCGGTTGGGCGTGAAATAGGGCGAGTAAGGATGATACTCGGCCGGTCCGATCCAGCGATCCCAGTCGAGCCCTTCGGGCACTCGCTCCTGTTTGGCCAGTTCCGGGATTTTGCTGGCGGAGTCGAGCAGGCGCATGGTCGTCCACGTATGGACCTCGCGGATCTCGCCGAGCAGCCCCTTGCGCACCCAAGAGGTAAAGGTCCGGTGGCTGGCGAAGGAGTGACCTTGGTTGCCCATGTGGGTCACCACGTTGTAGCGGCGCGCGGCCTTCATCAACTGGTTCACCTCCCACACCGTACGCGCGAGCGGCTTCTCGGTATAGACATGCTTGCCGATCTGCATGGCGTCGAGCGTGGGCAACGCGTGCCAGTGGTCCGGCGTCGCCACGAGCACCGCGTCGAAGCTCTTGCCGGCTTTGTCGTACATCTCGCGGTAGTCCGCAAAGGTCAGCACGGACGGAAACATCTTCTTGGTCTCCGCGAGGCAGCGCGGATCGACATCCGCCACGGCTACGACCTGCCCGAGTTTGGCATCGGTCAACCCCTTGAGGTCGGCCCGCCCCTGTCCACCGACACCCACCGCCGCGAAGCGCACGGTCTCACTGGGCGGCGCTTCGCCGCTGCCGGCGATCAGTCTACGCGGAAGGATTGAAAACACGCCCGCCGCACCGACGGAACGGAGAAAAGTACGACGCTTGAAACCGCTCTTCATGATGGTCCTCCCTATTTTTGGCCGTCGCCTTCGCGGGCCAGTTCTTCAAAGTAACGCTTTACCAACTCACGGTATTCGGCCGGTGTTTTTTTCAGCATCTCCGCATAGGCTTCCGACCCTAATTCGCCACGGAAGCGAATCCATGCCGGATTGAGCGGTATGTGGCGTGCGGCGTCCTGACCGCCCGCGCCACGTCCGGTCACCGCACGCCGCGCAACGCCGTCCAGACGCGCCTGCGCCTGTGCCCAAGCTGCGGCCTGTCGCTCTTGGTGCGTACCTAGCACCGCCGCCAGACGTTCCGCCGCCGCGTCGGCTTTTTCGGCAGCGACAAGCTGTTGCGCATTGACCGGCTCGGTTTGAGCGTCGGCCTGCTGTTCGGCGTGTTGCGCCAATTCTAGAGCCTGCCGGGCTTTCGCTTGCCCTTCACGCGCCTGATCTTGCGCCTGATCATCGGTAGCAGCGGTCGCTTGTTCAAGCGTCTGTAGCGCCTGCTCGGCCAGTGCCGCCGCCTCACCGCTCAGCGTCGCCGCTTCACCTCCCTGACGCGCAGCTTCCTGCAAGTCGGGGTTCTTTGCGTTCTCGGCCAACCGTCCGGCCTGCTGCGCCTCGCGCGCCGCCTCGGTCGCCCGTTGCGCCGCCGACTTTGCCGCTTCCGCCGCCGCCTGTTTCATGCCGTCCAGACGGTCGGTCGCCTGCTGCGTACTCTGCTGTGCCAGTGCGGCCGCCTCAGCCGCCAGACGTGCCGCCTGCCGCGCTTCCTCCAACGCCTGGCTGGTGGCGGCGCGTTCCTGTGCCTCGCTCATCTGCTGCGCTTCGGCCTGTGCCGTGCGCTCGCCCGACGTCTCGGCCAACTCGGCGGCCTGTCCGGCCAACTCGGCGGCCTCGGCCAATTGTTCAGCCAGCGCTTGGGACAAGGGCCCCGCCGCTTGCGATGCCTCGACAGCGTCGGCGGCGGCTGCTACCGCCTTCTGCGCTTGCGTCGCCGCCTCTTGTGCCTGCTGTACCGCTTCACGCGCCTGTTCGGCCACTGCCTCGGACGGTGCTTGGCGTGCAGCTGCGGCCTGTGCTTCCTGTGCCAGTTTCTCTAGTTGCTGCCGCGCCTGTTCAGCCGCTTGCGTCGCTTTTTCACGCGCCTCGTCCGCCACCTGCTTCGACTGTTCCGCCAACCCCTGCGCTTCATTAAACGCCGCGCCGCGCTGCTCTTCCGGAAGAGCAGCAGCCTGTTCGGCGGCCTGTGTCGCCTCGCGTGCCAATTCAGCGGCACGCTGGGTCATGGCCGCCGATTCCGAGGCGAGTTGCGCCGCCTCCTGCGCCTGCTCCATGCCGGCGTGTTCAGCGGCCTCGCGTGCGGCTTCCACCGCTTCCGCGTTGGCTTGCGCGGCCTGTTCGGTCGCGGCATCCGCCGCCTGTCCGCTCTTTTCCTGTGCCGCGTCCGCTTGATCCTGCTGGCCGGCCCGACGCGCCTCGGTCGCTTGCCGCGCCTGCTCGGTCCCCTCGCCAACTTGCTCGGCGGCCTGTGCCGCTTGCTCGGCGGCACGCGCGGCCCGTTCAGCAATCGCCTGCCGCTCGGCAGCATCTGCCACCGCTTCATTGGCGGCGCGTTGTTCGGCGGCTTTTTCGGCGGTCTGTGCCGCCTCCTGAGCCTGCTCTGCGGCATGCGCGCTCTGCTCTGCCGCCTGTTGCAACGCTTCCGTCACCGCCCGGTTTTCCGCTGCGGCTTCGGCCTGCACGTTCGCTTCCAATGCTTCGCGTGCGGCTTCCTGCGCCAGACGCGCCGCTTCCTCGGCCTTGGCCTGTGCGGCGGCTTGCCGCTTCAAAGCCTGCTCCTGTTCCGGCGTCAACGCTTGTTGCGCCGTCAGCATGGCTTGACGCGCTTGACGAATCTCTTCCAACGCCGCATTGAACGTCGGCTCTTCGACCTGTGGCTTGGCCTGCCACATCTTCTGTTCGGCTTCATTCTGCCGGTTCACCCACTGCTGCATCTGCTGCCGGTCCAGCGGGGCATCCGTCGCCTCCTGCGCCAACGCCTGCTCGCGTTGCGCCACCTCGGCCAACCGACTCAACGCTTCCTGCTGACGGCTCTCCTCCTGCAACGCACGGTTGACCAGATCGTTGACCTTTTCAGCCGCTTCGCGTAACGCGCGTTCGGCCTCCTCGCCTGTCTGCTTGCGCGTCTCCGACGTAGCCAAAGGAATCTGTTCCAACTTTTGAAACGCCGGCTCGACCTTCGTGTCGCGCGTGTCGAGGATCGCCTCAGCGAAAGCTTCGAAAGGCGTCTTCTCGCTCTGCTCCGCCGTCTGCGACAAACGCTCCGCAGCTTGCAGAACATCGCCGCGCGCCTGCTCCAACTTCGCGGCCGCCCGCTCTGTCAACTCGGGACGGTCGTAGGACCACTTTTCCTGTGCGACGCGGTTCGCCGCCTCGTTCAGTTCTTGCGCGGCTTTGCGCAACTGTCCCTCTAAAGCCTTCTTCGCCGCCTCGCGGACCTGCTCGCGTAGCGTGCGCGCGTCTGTTTTCAAATACACCGTGATTGCGCGGCTCTCGCGGACTTGCGGTCCGCCCAACTCAGGCGGCTGGTTGTCCGCCGCGCGGAAACAGAGCGTGAACGTACGCACACCGCTATCGTACAATGCTTGCAGGTCCGGCCCACCCGAAACTTCGGTGCTGACGACACCGGGTGCTGACACCGAAAGCGGCTGGCTGATCTCGGGGCGTTTCTCGGCCTTGATCACCAGTGTCAGGGCGCTGAAGCCGTAATCATCCGTCGCGCGGCCGGTGCAGACGAGCCGGTCATACGGCGGCAGACTCAGGCGCGATGCCTCGGGGTGTTCTAGCGTGATTACGGGCGGGCGGTCCGGCCACGCCGTGTAGGCGGACCATGACGGACAGTTGGTGAAGCCGTGCGCATCGCGCAATGCGAGTGTCCAGCGCCCGGTGCGGTTGGTCGTCAGCGTTTGCAGCCACACCGCGTTGGTGGCCGTACCGCCGGGATTCGGCAAGGCCAAATCGTTTACGATGAACGACGCTGTGCAGGCACGGTCAAACGCCGCTTCGATGCGCACACGCGTGCCAGCCGGTGCCGCGATCTCCTGCACCACGCCCACGGTCTGCGTGGCAGCCAGTCCGGTGTAGGCCGGAAACGTATACGCCACCCGCGTCTCACGCACACAAGGCGCCGTGACCACCAGAATCGTGTACGGCCTTGTCCAAGCGTTACCGTAGCGCACGCGGTACTCGAATCCTTCCTCCACCGACGGCAGGTCCAGTTCATACGTCACGGGATCGGCACCCGGCGCTGACAGCCGTTTCATGCGCTCCACGGTCTTGCGTCCGTCCGGTCGCTGGAAGTGAATCTCGGCGCGCAGGCCGTGCCGTTCGGGCGCCACGACCTCAAAGCGCAGCGGCTTGCCGGCCAGCAGCATCACATCGCCGGGTTCGATCTGTAGGGCGCTGGCTTGTAGCGTATCGAACTCGCGGTGCGGCGCGAGTGCCCGCATCAGCAACAGCCAGCCTTGTTGCGGCCAGACAGCGAGAAGCACACCCAGCACCAACAACGCCGCGACTGCCAGCAACAAGAAAGGTTTGACCGTCCGCACGCTGAACTCACGGCGCGGCGACACATCGGCCAGGTCGCTCTTCGCCTCTTGCGTCAGCAAGGCGACCAACTCGCGGGAGGCCCGCTCCGCATCCGTACCGCCACAGGTCGCCAGGTCCAGTGCCGAGCTGATGCGCTCCTGCATCTCGGGGTGACGTGTTTCCAATACGCGGGCCATGCGCGTCAACGTCAAGGGACGGGCAAGCGGCACCACCAGCATCGACCAAGCCGCAGCGATGGTCAGGGTCAACCCCGCCAATGAAAACGCCCAGCGCGCGGCCGGATGCGCCAGCACCACCGCCGCGTCGATCGCCATCACGGTCAGTATCGCGCCCGTGGCCACTGCCGCGACCGCCAGTAGACCACGTGTCAGCATCAAAAGCCTTACGCGGCGGATTAGACGCCTCAATCGGCCTGCCAGTTCAGGCGGGAGTTTGTTTGTGGGCACCATAGAAAACGACCTTGCTGGAGCAACTTGAAAGGCTAATGGTAATGCGCGCGACCGTGGTTGTCAATGTTGCGCAATCGGCTTCTTCCGCGTTAGGACGCCTTGCCCGGAGGCCGGCGAAGGGGTACAATTCTGGGCGAGGTGACCACAAGGAGGTTTGCTTGGCGACGAGAACAGATTGCGGCGGTCGTGATGGCGCCTGCCTCGTCTGTCCGATTCTTCTTGAGTGTCCTGAAAGCAAAAAATGATGAAATTGAACTTACTTGGTTGTTGCGCGGCGTTGGTCGTCGCAATGGCGGGGAACGCGTTGCCGTCGGAGGCGGCGCAGGATCTTCGTCCGCCGTTTGACAAAAGCGATTACAAGGGACGTGTCGGCATTCAGTTGAATCCATGGTTCCCGCCGAAGAAAATGCCGATACACGGATACGGCGGACCGAATCGTCCGTACATACACCACGAAGGCGGGACATGGGATGTCTGGCGGCAGGCGATGGAGCTTTGCGCGAAATACGGCGTGGATACGCTTGTGCCGGAGATCAACGAGCCGGTGCATTACGCTTGGAACTGGAGCAAGATGTTGGAAGCGGCAGGAACGAACAACCCGCCCGTGAAAATCGGCATGTTCTTCGGCTTTTATTCTAAGGACAAAGATGCATGCATCGCATCGATGAAGAAGGTTCTCGGCCCCTATCGTGAACTGCTGAAGGATCATCCTGCCGTGTTACGCGCGGGTGGTCATCCGGTGATGGTCGTCTATGCCTGGCACTTTCCCATGGCGGAAATGAAGGAGATCTTTGATGCGCTCGACGCCGAGTTCGGCCGCATGGTCTATCTGCTGAATGTCAATGTGTTCGCTGTCAAGGCCGCACGTGAGGGCGGAAGTGTCGAGAGTCAGGATGCGCGGTTCGAGAAATATCTGCGCGAAGCGTTGCCGTATTGGGACGGCATATCGAGTTACGGGACGGGTTTCCGTGTGCCGTTTGACGTGATCAAAAAGGTCATGCGAGATTTTCCGCAGAAGATCAACGAAGGTGAGGCGCTCTTTACATATCTCTGTCACTTCCAGATGGGGGGCAGCGAGGTCGATCTCTCGAAGACTTGGCGCGACCGTCTGGCGGGATGTTACTCGTCCGATCCCGATGCGATCATGCTGACGAATCTCCTCGACCAGTATGAAAACTCAGCGGTTTATCCCTGTTACGAACGGGAGGATCTGATCTTGCGCTATCTTGAGTGGACGCTGGAGAAATGGAAGGGGCGCAAGTTCACACGCCGCAAGGAACCGGAACTCGTCGTCTGTAATCCGGTGTCCGTCCTTCTCGGCTGGCAGAACCTCGACTTTGAGGTTCTGGGTTTCCCGTTCGACGCACCCGCGACGGATGTCTATGTCACGCTTGACGTGTGCGACACGTCGGGAAAGCCCCTCCATTCCTTTGCGGAGCGTCGAATGGATTGCAATACGTTCCGTGCGGAGCGCTTCTCGCTTCCTTCTACGCAATTCGCGGGCGAACGCGGTGTCGTGCCGCGACTCCGCTACCGGTGGGCTGGACAGGATCGGGCGATGAATTACGGGTCGATGACGCTGATTACTCCTTCGCTGAGGCCTTTCCGCCTGTTCTGGGCGCGATCGACCAAGAACGAGCTTTTGGTGACGGCCAAGAATGAATGGACGCTCGACAAGACGGGAGTTGGCGGCACGCACCATCCGTCCCCCACGGGACACGCGCGGTTCAGCGCCCGTATCGGACCAACATGGCACGGTGGAGCGGTGTCCGGCTCTTCCCGCGCCGGCATCCGTCGTGATGGACTCGAATTCCTTTATGCCGAAGATGAGAGCAGGGGCCTTTTACGGGAAATCACGGTGCAGACGCCGCGCCCCGGCAGCGCGCTGCACTGGTATCATCTCGAGATGGAGAACACCGGCGGTCACAAGTACCGCACGCTTCCGATTTGGGAAACGGACGGTTCGTGCGACACGCCGGTCGTCCTTCCCGTTAAGAAAGAAGACGGTACGATTGTTGATTTTACGATCGAGGGGGTACGGGTTCCGTTCTGGCATTATCCGGTCGAGGAGGATTACGGCCGTATACTCCTAGACGTCAGCGGCTGGGATCATCACGGACACATCCTTTCGGGCGATGCAGCGTACGGCGGCGGACATCTCGGTTACACGGGCTACAATCATTACCACAACGGATACACCGAGCCGTCTTCGGGCAAAGAGTATCGGTCACTGTTCAAACGCGATGCCAGTGGGCGCGGCTACCTTGCGCTCGACGGTACGAATGATTACGTGCAGGTGATGGGTGGCACGGCGTTTCCCGGCGCAAGCACGTATGAGATTTCCGTTCGTCCTGCGGAGTTGGGACGCGAAATGGGAGTCGTCTGCACGGCGAACAACCAGATCAATATCGTTCTGATGCCGGATGGCACGCTACACGTGTCGCGGGAAAGCTCAACGGGTGAGACGGGCGGGGACACGCCGCCCCGCACGGTCAGCCGCACCGTCACGTCGACATCGCGGCTCACGCCGGGCGAATGGACGAAAATCGCTGTCACGTACGATCTGCGCAAACTCCGGCTATACCTGAACGGCAAGCTTGAAGGCGAGTCCGAGGTCGCCCCCGTCAAGGGCCATGAATGGATCAACTTCGTGATGATCGGCGCGAAATGTCGCACTCTCATCGGAAACGCCAAGAATCATTTTAAAGGCGATGTCCGCGCGATTCGCATGTACGGCCGCAACCTCGCGCCGAGCGAACTCATGTGACGGCGCACTTGTTCCTAAAGTCTACCCGGTCTGTCTTCAGATGCTCACTGCCAGCGCGCGCCGACCGGTCCGCCGTCGGTCGCGAGCGTGCTACCGGGCGAGCCCGGCTTGAGGCGGTAATCGCGGGCGGCGGGATTCACGAACTGCGGTTCGCCAACGAGCGAAGCTTGATCCATCCCCAACTCCGACTGGTAGCGGGCGAAGTCCGACTGCTCGTAATTCGTCTTTTCCATCCATCGCATGATCGGCTTGTCCGGCGACCAGTAGAGGTTGTTGTTTAGGGTCAGCCCTTCGCGCCAGTCATTGAACATGCGCGTGCAGCGGTCGCTGCTGCGGCAGAAGATGTTGTTGCGGATCACGAAGTTGGTGGTTGCCGAACGGTTGTTGTAGAACATCAGATGCGCGCCGTTGGGGTCCGGCCGCTGATTGTGCGACCAGCAATCGCCGGCATCCACGCAGGTGTTGAACTCGAAGAGGATGTTCTCGGTACGGCCACGGTTCCAGAACTCGAAGGAGTATTCGGCCTGCCAGATGATGTTGTGGCGGTAGATAATGCCGATCTCGTCGTCATCGCGGCCTTGGTTGGTGAGCGCGGCGTCGTAGATCTGCCACAGGCGGTTGTACTCGACCACATGGTCATGGGCATGCCCCCAGAACTCAATGCCGTTGCCGAAACGCACCGGATAGCGGGTGCCGTTATCGCGTGTCCTCCAATATTGCAGGCCGCCGCCGATCCACGAGACGTCGCAGTTACGGATGGTGATGTTCCGGGTGCTACCGCCGCCGAATCCGTGCGCCGCGCCGTAGCGGACAGCGAGCCCGTCGTACGTGATGTCGTGCCTGCCGCCTTGATTGATGATGTGACGTGTAAGCGCCAATTCCACGCTATTGAAAGCCTCGGCGGGGTTGGCGGACCACGCCAGGAAAATCCGTTTCCCTTCGGGATCGTACCAGTAGTCCAGCGGTGACTTGATATCCTCCAGCGACCACTTCTTGACGCCCCACTTCTCGCCGTGGTTGAGGATCACGATGCCGACGTCCATGGGGATCGGCTTGCAATGCTCGATGCTCGCCTCCCACAGCCCGAGCGTCTCGAAATCAAACACCGCACCGGCGGGCAGGATGTCGCCCAAGTTGATGTGCAGGCGCGGTGCTTCGGCGACCGCCTCATGCTTCATTAAGAGCACATCGATGGTCTGCCATGCCGCGCCGACTTCGGTCCGCTTCTGGCCCGCGAGGGCAGTGGTATAGGGCGAACGGTTGAGGATGGCCCGCACAGACTCCAGCGTGAAGGGGAGCGACGAACGGACGCGCAACCGCAGCATCATGCAGGGCACGGGCTGCGTCACCGCCGGTCCCCAGAGTTGGATGTGATTGCTGGCCTTGCCGGGAGCCTCGCAGGTGACACGGGTGAAGGTCGCGCCCTCTTCCTGCACGCGCTCGATGCGCACGGCGGCACCAGCCTCGTTGTGCTTGCTCCACGTCGCACCGCGCAGGTCCGTGCCCTGACCAATCAGGCGCGGCTCAAGTTTTCGGGTGGCCCAGAGACCGGGGCGCTCTTCGCTCCACTCGTCGGCCTGATCGCGGGCCACAGAACCTTGCAGGATCGGTTTGGCGCCTTCACCGTAAGCGCCATAGAGAATGCGCGCATCGGGCGTACCGCTCTTCGGCATGAGCTGCCCGCGCCAGAGTCCGCCGCATTTGAAGAGCACCCGGTCGCCGGGAATGAGCGTGGCCGTGTTAACCTTGTCGAGCGTACGCCACGCGGCATCGGGCCGCGTGCCCTCCGCGCTGTCATTCCCCGCTTCGCTATCGACATGAAAAACGGCTGGCGCGGTGCGCTCCGCAACTGCAAAACCGGCGGCAAGCCCGATGGACACGACAATTCCTGTAAAACGATTCACGCAAACATCTCCCCTTTTTTTAACAGGCGGCTCTGACAGACCGCCGCGACATAGGTTTCAGTGTAGGGCACAACGGGGTAGGAATCAAGGACGTGCGTTAGTTCGTTAGTGTGTTAGTTCGTTAGTGCTTTAGTTCCCTCATATATTACCTCAATATATCACCTCTCTCTTGAAGCGCACGGCACGTTATGGCAGAATACGCGCCCAAATGGTCAGAGCAGGGTCTGTCATCACACTGGAAGCGTATGCCAAGATCAACCTGACGCTGGAGATCTTGGGCAAGCGGCCGGACGGTTACCACGAGCTGCGCAGCATCGTGATGCCCGTCACGTTGTCCGATACCATCGCGCTCACCTCCACCTACGCGCAGACCGCGATGACGATCACCGCCGGGCCGGGAGTGGACCTCA
>DAOTMQ010000044.1:0-19672 GCA_035450385.1 Kiritimatiellia bacterium
CGCCGCCCGGACCCGAGGCCGTTCTGCAGGCCATGTCGCTCGGCCTGTATACGCATTCTCTTTTCTCTACGTGGCTATTCATGCGATAAGTCACGTATGCCACGTACTGTTTTTTGTCTTATGCGCCCGAGAAGCGGGAAATCGTGTCAACCGTGTCTGAAAATCGCTGTCCACTTTTTCAGAAACGCAAAATCTTCATACGTCTCTGTTGCCAACCGGATTACCGTCGCGATCTGTCCGCGCCGTACAGGTAGAGCGCGCCGTAGCTCCATGTGGGCGGCTTGACTCCAGTGAAGTTGGCGCGGTCCATCGTCAGCAGCACGTACCGGTGGGGATAGCCTTCGGGCAACGGCACGATGCCGGCCCAGACACGTCCGGCGGGCTTGGGCCAATGGGGCTGGAAATCCATGCTGATTTCGCCGAGTTCCTTGAGCGACGGATAGGCGTGGGCGCGCAGGTTGCCGTGTCCGCCCATCAGGGCGTAGACCGTGCCGCCGATACGTGAGAGGGTGGTGCCGGTGGCGTTCGCGCCGATGGGCGGCGTGATCGTCGTGAATGCGCCGTCCCATGTGTCGGCCTCGTGCAGGCTGGCGGTGATGTTGCCTTTGCCGTTGACCCGTGTGAAGGTGCTGGTGAGCAGACGCCACTTGCCAGCGGCCGCGTCGTAAAAAATGCTGGGGTCTTCGTGGCGTCCGGCCAACTGCGTGTTGGGGATCAGCGCGGCACGCATCACCGAAAAGCCACGGCGCGGATCCTTGGTGGAGCGCGCCCGGAAGAGTTGGCTTTCGGCGCGTCCTTCACGGTTCGAACTGCCGCCGAAGTCACTTGAGAAAGCCCGCCATTCAGCGGCAGAACGATCGTAAAACAGATGCGAGGCCACTGCGTTGCGCAACAATCCGTCGTCAAAATCAAAAGCGATGACACCCTCGAAGCGCAAGTCGAACACGGAGGGGTCGAGGCTGAAGACACCTTGCGACGGATGCGGCAGGGCAATTCCGCGCATGGAGAAGGTGAACCAGAGGCGTCCGTCCTCTAGGAAGGGTGTCAGGTCTTCGTAGGTGACGGCGCGGATGTCGGCCTGTCCCATGCCGGCGGAGAGGCAGGCGCGTGCGCTGCGGATTACGGCGCGGCCTTGTCCGTTGAAAAGCAGGTTGAAGGTGCTGTGCCGGGCAGTTTCGCGGCGGCGGAAATCCAGAACGTCGCCGAAGTGTTGCCTGCCAGCTTTTTCATGCGACGCCGAGTCATCGGTATGGCCGTGGTAGGCGGTCACGCCATCCTTTTCGGTGAAGAGCGCGATGTTGCGTCCGGAAAGTTGCGCCCTGAGGACAAACGGACAGGCCGGGAGTTTTGAAGCAAAGCGGATCTCGCGGACTTGGCGTCCCGCCTGCCAGACACGCAGGAACAGACCGGCTTCCGCGCCGACGCGGGCAACAGCTTGGATGCGGTCACGCAGACCGTGGCGCGCAAGGTCGATCGCCACTTCGGTCGAGGCACCCTCGGCGGGTGCCGTGAGTTCGTCGATCGCAACATCGTAGGTCGCGAACGGGTTGACCGCCCCGACATAGATGCACACAGGGGTGCCGGCAGGCGTGCCGCTCAGTTCGAGACGCCCGCGGCTGCGGGTCGGGACGAAGGCGGTATCACACACAGGCGTGTCGTTTGAAGAGACGAGGAAGGCCGGGTGTATGGAGGTGAAGTCCACCGTCTCGGCCGGCGCGAGTTCAGCGAGCGGGATGTGTTGCGAGAAGACGAAACGGCGTGCGGCCAGGCGTTGGAATTGCAGGGCCAGCACATCGTCTGCTGCGTCGGCCGTCAGCGCGCATGCGACGACTCCAACGATACCTATTTTCCAGCATTCAAGGATTCTTTTCATTGGGTTCCATCTCCGGTGGGATTGTGAGTGGTGGTAGCGGCCGTTCTGGTGCGGGGAGCGATTGAAACGCACACTGACCGATCGGCAAGCCTTGGTTACGAAAGATATATTCGAACTCGGTCTGTTCATGCGGGGCGCGCTCCATCGCAGAAATTTCACAGAAGCGCGAGTCGGCAGTGAGCCGCGCTCTGATTGTGGAAAAATAATCGAGGTGGTCGGTTGCGATCTGCACGGTGCCGCCGATCTCAAGACGGGTCCAGAGCGCGTCGATGAAAAGCGGCGAGAAGAGACGGCGGTTGTGGTGGTGGCGCTTGGGCCAGGGGTCTGGGAAAAACACGTAGACGGTACGTATGCGGTGGGCCGGTAGCAGGTAGTAAAACGTGTAGAACGCTTCGAGGCGGAGAATGCGGAGGTTGTCGAGTTTCAGGCGTGTGGCCTTCTTGTCCAATCTGGTCACGCGCGACAGCATGCGTTCGATGCCGAGGTACTGGACATCAGGATTCTGTGCCGCACGCGCGGTGAGGAAACGCCCCTTGCCGCAGCCGATCTCGACCTCAAGCGGCCGCGCGGGATCGAACAGCGTGTCGATCGGCAGGGGCTCGGTCAGGCTGGTCACCGGGATGACGTGGGAGAGACGGGGAGGTGCAGACATAAACGCAGAGACAATGATGGTGAGTGTGAGAAGGGTAGCGACTCATTGGGGCGGTGCGTCGGCTGGCGCGGCCAGACATCCGAGCGCAGCGAGGAAGGTCTGGGAAGGGCGGACCGGGCGCAGGGTCTTACTGTCAACATGGGCGTGGACCGTGTAGCCTTCGGCGAGCAGGTGCCCGTCGCGCCGCACTTCGCAGGCGATCTTAAGTCGAACGCCCTTGAAGGAATCGATCCAGGCGACAATCTCCAAGAGGTCATCATAGGTGGCGGGCGTGTGGTAGCGCACATACGCCTCCAGCACCGGCAGGGCGTGCCCGGCGGCCTCCAACTCGCGGTAGGTGAAGCCGCAGGCACGCATCAACTCATTGCGGCCTCGTTCGAAGAGGGTCAGATAGTTGGCGTAATAGACCACATGCATCTGATCGGTGTCGGCATACGGCACACGGTAGGGGATGGTGACACGTTTCGGTTCAGACATCTACGGGCTCCTTTATTTGATTCAGGGCAAGTGTAAGGGGCGCGGTTGAGAAAAGCAACGTTCAATGTTGACATCCGGCGCGGCGTGGCGCATGCTACAGATATTCCTTTATCTGATCCCTTTGGCTAAGGAGGCCGCGCGAATGGTTGGTTCATTTCTGCCGCCGGCGGGTTTACCGCTGGCTTCTTTGATTGATGGTTTTCTGATATCGAACTTGATGGGAAAAAGCATCGTTCTGATTCAGCTTGCCAGTTCAATCGTGGCTGCCGCGATCATCATCGGCAAGAACAAGGAGTTGAACGGCATTATGCGCAACAACAAGCGTTTCCAGCGTGAGTTTCTGCGCGGCCATGATGTGCTTGATTGCTATCTGATGCGTAAAAAGGGTGTGACGGTCTCGCTCGAATTGATCTATGACCGCACCTGCGAGCGTATGGTTAAGTTGCTTGATCCTGACATGCGGCGATCGGTCATCGGACGCCAGAGCGATGCCAGTCAAGCGGCACTTTCGGCCCGCGAGATTGAACTGGTGCGCAGTACCTGTGAGCACACCGTGCAGGAAGAAGAGATTCGCATCGAGCACGGCATGGGCCTGCTGGCGACGATCGTGACCGCCTCGCCGATGCTCGGTCTGCTTGGGACGGTGTGGGGCGTGCTGGATGCCTTCGCCGACATGGGCACCAAAGGCACGGTGTTGCTGTCGGAGATTGCCCCTGCGATCTCGTCGGCACTGGTCACTACCGTTGTGGGGTTGCTGGTGGCGATCCCCAGCGCGATCTTTTACAACTCGCTCGCCGCCAAGGTCCGTCAGCTTTCATCCGACATGGTTGGGTTCGCCGATGAGCTGATGGGGCGGGTCGCCTGCGAATTCCAAGGGAGGAGCGACTGATGGGGTTGCGACGTCTGGCTCGCAAGAAGGATTCAAAGGTCATCAACAACATCGATATGACGTCGTTGATTGACCTCACCTTCCTTTTGTTGATCACCTTTATCATCACGATGCCCGCGATTGAGCAGGGCATATCGGTAAAGTTGCCGCAGGGCAAAACGGATACGCTGCCGGTCAAAAAGTCGAATGTCGTCACGCTCGATGTTGAGGGGCGGACCTATCTCAATAACCGCGAAATCACGCTGGAGGATTTAGAGCGCACGCTGGGCAACCTCGCGGCGGAAGATCCGGAGGTCGCGGTGCTTGTGCGTGGTGACGAACGGCTGGAGTACGGCAAGGTGGTTCAAGTGATGAAGATCCTCTACAAGGTGCGGATCACGCGCATGGCGCTGGTCACTCAGTCGGACTGAATGGCGTATGAAGACGGGACCGGTTAACTCCTACTCACTCAAGTGGTCGATGGTGCTGCACGGCTTGCTGTTGGTGACAGCGGTTGTGGTGCCATTGATTCCGGGGTGCCGTCCCAAGGAACTCACGATCCCGGTCGATTTCACGGTGGTGCTTGAAGAGAACCTCGTGGAGCCGAATGTGCCGGACGACGTGCCGGAACCAGAGCCGACTCCCGATCCGCCCAAGCCCGAGCCTCTGCCCGATCCGCCTAAGCCCGAGCCATTGCCAGATCCGCCGAAACCCCAACCGCTGCCCGACCCGCCCAAGGATGTGGTGGCCACCGAAAAGAAGCCCGACCCGCCCAAGAAAAAGCCTGATCCGCCCAAAAAGCAACCCGAGAAGAAACCGACTTCCCCTAAACCCAAACCGCCGCCGAAAAAGCAGGAGTTCCAGAAAGGGAAGCGGGTGGAGGCCGCCAAGCCCAAGCAGCCGCGCTTTGAAGATTTGTACAAGCCGTACGATCCAAGCAAGCCCACCAGCACCAAGCCGGTGACCGATAAAAAACTGTCACGGGCAGAGATTGAAAAGGCGTTGCGCGCCGGTGCGCGCCCGGGTACGCGCAACATCATCCCCGAAGATGAAATCGCGCGTTGCGTGCTGTTGGTGCGGCGCGCGCTTTATGACGCTTGGTCGCAACCGGGCTCCGCCGATGCCGGCCCGCGTCCGGCTTTGCTGGACATCCGTCTGGACGGCGCGGGTCGGATCGTCAGCTATCGCATCCGGCAATCCTCCGGCAGCGCTTACTTCGACCAGACCGTGCTCAAGGCCGCCGCCAACGCGCAACCCATTCGCGGACTCTCTAGTAACTTCCTCAAGCAGTACGAAAATCTGACGGTCGAATTCAAGCTGGAGTGATTCGGCGCCCCAAACCTTGACATAGCGGCTTGGACGTGCTAATTGTGCGGGCAATCAAAGGTCGATGGTCAGTTAGGAGAACGAAGGAGGGGAGATGAAACGTCTTGGATGTATGCTGGTCGCGGTTGCTGGCTTTCAAGCCCTGTTTACGGGATGCAAGTGCGGCTTTGAAGCGAAGAGGGGGATGGAGTGCAAGCCGGATGTGCTCGCGGTGCTGCCTGCATATTGTCCGACCCCTGACGGGATGGCGATTGATGCGAAGGGCAACCTCATTGTGGCCTGCCCGAACTTTGTCGATCAGTCGCAGTCTGCTTGCCTGATAAAGATCGACAAGAAGACTCTGAAGGTAGAGCGGTGGGTGACGGTGCCGCCGCTTAAAGAGACGGGCGTGGCGTGTCCTATGGGTATCGCCTTCGGACCGGACGGCGATTTGTATGTCTGCGACAATCAAGGCTGGAAAGGCACGCCGCAGGGACAGTTCAAGGGGCGCGTGCTTCGCTTGCGGATCCGCGATGGCCGCGCCGCAGTGACGGTTGTCGCGGAGGGGATGGAGCATCCCAACGGTGTGCGCGTGCGCGATGGGTTCATCTATGTGACGCAGAGCCTGATGTCCAAGGTCAAACACGCGGACGGGCACATGGTGAGCGCGGTGTACCGTTTCAAGCTGGACGATGTCGGCGTGAAGGTCAACAATACGCTCGGTGATCCGAACATCCTTGCGTCTTTTACTACCGAAAACCGCTTCTGCCCATACGGTGTGGACGGATTGGTTTTCGATAGCAAGGGGAATCTGTTTGTCGGTAACTTTGGCGATGGGAAACTGCATAAAATCGCGTTCGACGCCGCAGGCAATGTCCGCAGTAACACGGTGGTTGCGGAGACAGATTTTGATCGTGCGCTTGACCCCAAGAAACCTGGATTTCTTGAGCGTGCCACGCGCGCCAAAATGCGGACGATCGACGGCATCTGCGTTGATGGCGAAGACAACATTTACGTGGCCGATTTCTCGAACAACGCTATCGCCCGCGTGACGCCTGCGGGCGTGATCAGCGTGCTCTGGCAGAACGGCGATACGGATGGACGTGACGGGGGATTGGACCAGCCGGGCGAGCCGATCCTGTGGAACGGCAGACTGGTCGTCTCTAACTTTGACGCAGTCTACGGGCCTGACAATCCCGACAAGGTCAACACCAAAAACGATCAGCCGGCCACGCTGTCCGTACTGCCCCTGCGTTGACAAGCTTTTCAACTTGCTAAGTACACGCACAAACAATATCATGACCACGGTGGGGTCGGTAATGGTGGACGAGAGACGGAAAACAGGGGGTTGTTATGGGGAAAAAAGGTTGGGAGTCGAGGCGTAGCCGACATGTTTCAACGTTTATCGGCGGGGCGATTGTCGGGTCTCTGGCTTTCGGTATTTGGCCGGAGATGTGGAAAAGCTACGGCATTTTAGGCGGCTTTTTCGCTGCGGTGGCCGTGATCGGCATCATGTGGTATATGAACCATTGGCTGGGGGTGATCGAGAACCGACCGGGAACGCTGTGGATTGATCAAGGGCTGCCGATTGCGGGGGCGGGCGTCGCCTGGGGCATCGTCCGATCTTATCCGAACTCACATTGGGAGCAGATTTTCCCAACCTTGATCTGTTGCGTGATCGGCGGATTGCTCGGCGGTTGGGCCGCGCACCACGTCAAAAAGATCGCGCCGGGATGGCGGCAGTCTGATCAAGATCAGGAGGCAGCATCATGATCGCTTGGCTCTCTACATACAACGCCGCGCTCGGCATGCCGCCGGTGAGTGTGATCACTACGATTTTCGGTGCGTTCTGCGCCAGTTTTGCATTGATCGTCTGCTGGCCCAAACTGGTGCAGAACTTCGGTGCAATTGGCGGGTTTATGGCGGCAGCGTTTCTGGTCGGCACCTTCTGGTTGCTGAACCACAAACTGCCGGGCTTCGGCATTGCGCCGGAGGGAATCCCGCATCCGGATGGCGGATCCAAGCAGTTTGGTTTGATCTATCAGGCATACAGGGGCGCCTGTCCGTGGGTGGATATGGGCATTGCCATCGCGAGCGGATTTTGGTTGGACAGCCTGCTAGGGACGAAAAAGGGAGAACGCGCCGCAGCAGCCAAGGAGAGTGTGCCGCGCGCGTTGTTCGCGCTGGCGGGCGGTATCTTCGGCGGCGCGGTCACAGGGCTCGTTGGCTGGACCGGGGCGAATCTGTTCGGTTACTGAGAGGAGCATCATGCGATATATCCTTGCGCACGATCTTGGGACCAGTGGCAACAAGGCCACGCTCTATTCCGAAGAGGGCGCCATGCTGGCCAGCGCCACGGTTGCGTATGCTATGCACTGTTTCAACGGGTCATGGGCTGAGCAGGATCCCGAGGAGTGGTGGCAGGCGGTCTGCGACTCCACGCGTGCGCTGCTGGCCAAGGTGTCGATCGATCCCGCTGACATCGCGGTTGTGGCGTTGAGCGGACAGATGATGGGATGCACGCCTGTGGACATCAACGGGCGTGCTTTGCGACCGTCGCTTCTTTATTGCGACCAGCGCGCCACACGCGAAGCCGAGGCACTGCTCTCACGCATCTCGATGGAAGAGTTCTACGGGATTTGCGGGCATCGCGTGAGCGCATCCTACGCGCTCGAAAAACTGATGTGGCTGCGCGACAATGAACCCAAGGTCTTCCGCCAGACCCACATGACGCTCTGCGCCAAGGACTATGTCAACTATCGCCTGACCGGCGTTTTTGCAACGGATCACTCTGACGCTTCCGGCACCAATGCGTTTGACGTGAATGACTTTTCATGGTCGGAGCGCGTGCTCGCGCTCGCGGACATCGATGCCTGCATGTTCCCCAAGGCCGTGAACGCCGCCACGATCATCGGCGAAATCACCGATGCGGCGGCCCGCGCCACCGGACTCGTCGCCGGAACGCCGGTGGCGGCTGGCGCTGGCGACGGAAGCGCGGCGGGAGTCGGTGCGGGGAGCGTGCGTCCCGGCTCGGCCTATCTGTGCCTCGGGTCGTCCGCCTGGATCGGGTTGACGGTCGAAAAGCCGATTGTCGACGCTGGGATGAGCACGATGAACTGGGCACATGCCGTGCCTGGGTATCTGCACCCGACCGGTACGACGCAGACGGCGGGATCCAGCTTCAAGTGGATGGCAGAGCAGATCTGCGCTGTGGAGGCATTGCCAGGGAAGACATCGGGGAAGTCCGTTTACGCGCAGATCGATGAGGTCGTCGCCGCTGTGCCGCCGGGCGCCCGCGGTGTGCTCTTTCTGCCCTATCTGCTGGGCGAGCGTACGCCGTGGTGGAATCCCGACGCGCGCGGTGCGTTCATCGGGATGAATCTCGCTTCCACGCGGGCCGACATGATGCGCGCGGTGATGGAGGGTGTCGCTATGAGCCTGGGCTTGATCGCCGACATTTTCCGTGCCCATGTGCCGATCGACAAGCTGACCGTGATCGGCGGGGGTGCGCGCAGTGCCGTGTGGCGTCAGATTCTGGCGGACGCCTGCGGTTGTCCTGTCCAAACGCTTACGTCACGCGCCGAGGCGACCTCAATGGGGGCGGCGGTGATCGGCGGCGTGGCATGCGGATTGTTTAAGGATTTTGAAGCCGTGAACCGTTTTATCGTTGTCGATGAGACCGTGCAGCCGTGCGCGGAACGCGTATCGCTCTACCGTGCCCGTCGCGCCCTGATGGAGCGTGCCTACCACGGCCTCGTCGATGTTTACGCAGAACTGGCTGAAGCGTGCCGCCGCACGCTCTAATATCTCAAAAGGAGACGCTCATGCGCGCTGTGCTCGTAACAAACCCCGGCGATCTGGTTGTCGCCGACATCGCCAGACCCACCCCAGGGCCGTACCAAGCGCTCGTCAAAACCGAGGTCGCGGCGCTTTGCAACTCGACCGACAGTAAATTGATCGACGGACACTTCCCCGGCCTTGACCGCTATCCGCTGGTGCTGGGGCACGAGAATGCCGGCATCGTTTGCGAGGTCGGCCCGAAGGTCCGGTCGTTCAAGCCCGGCGACCGCGTCATCGGCGCGATGGTCTTTAACTTCGAGGAACCTGAACTGGCCTCGGGGTGGGGCGGTTTCTGTGAATACACGCTGGTCCATGATCATGACGCGATGGTGGCGGACGGAGTGGCGGATGCCGAGCACGGTTGGTTTGAGTCGTTTGAAATCCAACGCCGTGTGGACGCTGACATTCCGCCCGAAGAGGCGGCGCTGCTCTGCACATGGCGCGAAGTATATGGCGGGATCGGCGACTTCAACCTGACGCCCAAGGACAAGGTTTTGATCTTCGGCGCGGGGCCGGTGGGGCTGAGTTTTGTCCGGTTCTGCAAGCTGTTGGGGATGCGCTGGGTGGGGCTGGTTGATCCGTTGCAACACAAACGTGAGCGCGCACGGGCGATGGGGGCGGATGCGGTGTTCGCTCCGGACGAATTTAAGGCCGAGGCCGCGAAACTGGCCGGTTCGCTCGACGCTGTCATCGACGCCGTGGGGAACGAGGAGATCATCAATGGCGCGCTCCCGTTGATCCGGCTGGGCGGTACGATCGGCGTTTACGGTGTGCTCGCCGCGCCGGCCTTGACGCTGTGCAAAGCCAGCGGCCCCTACAATTTCAATCTGATCGTGCATCAGTGGCCGACCCGCTGGCGTGAACGCGAAGCTCAGGAGCCGTTGTGCCGATGGATACGCGAGGGACAACTCAAGGCCTCGCAGTTTGTCACCCATACCTTCCCGGTGGAACAGATCCGCGAGGCGTTCGAGGCGGTCCGCTCGGGTGAGGTCGTCAAGTGCCTGATCACTTTTTAACGGGACACGAGAGCGATATGCGAGATACGAACAACATGCAAGAGGCGGCAGGATGTGCCCCCATCGCGGTGGATGCACTGACACCGGAAACCTTCGCCGCCATGATCGACCACACGTTTCTAAAGCCGTTCGGCAAGCCTGCCGACATCGAGCGCCTGTGCGACGAGGCGAGGCGCTACGGTTTCGCGATGGTTGCCGTCAACCCGGCCGAGACGGCACGTTGCGTCGACCTGTTGCGCGGCTCGGGAGTGCGTACGGGCGCGGCGATCGGGTTCCCCTTGGGACAGAACACCAGCGAGACCAAAGCTTTTGAAATACGCGATGCAATCGCCAAGGGCGCGGGGGAAATCGACATGGTGATCAATCTCCGTGCGTTGCAAAGCGGCGACCATGAGCTTGTGCAGACCGAACTCGATGATCTTGCGGCTGTATGCCGTGCTTCGGGCGTGATCTCCAAGGTGATTCTGGAGACCTGCTACCTGAATGATGACGAGAAGCGGAGTGTCTGCCGCATGGCGTGCGCGGCGGGGGTGGACTTCGTCAAGACCTCGACCGGCTTCGGCACGGGCGGCGCGACGGTTGCGGATATTCTGCTGATGCGTGAGGCCGTGGGGCCGGCGATGGGTGTCAAGGCCTCCGGCGGTGTGCGGACATTGGATGCCGCGCTGTCGATGATCCGTGCCGGAGCGACGCGCATCGGGACAAGCAGCGGCGTCGTGCTTGTGGAAGAGTTGCGAACAAGGCTGGCCGGAGAAGGTGCTGAAGCACTTTCTCTGTGACAGTCGCCCAGCGGACAAAGAAGGAGGAGTGAACATGAGCGGACATACGAGGAGAGGGAAATGTCGTTTGAGCATTCCGGTCGGTCTGGCACTTGTCGGAATGATGGTCTTACCCCTGTCGGCAGCGACATGGATCGGCGCTGACGGGTCTTTCACAAACGGTGTGAACTGGGACACAGGTCAGGTGCCCTCGGGCGGTGCGAGTGCTGTGATCGCCAACGGGGGGACGGCACGCTTCGACGGCGACACGGTGGCGGTCGGCGCATTCGGGCTGGGGAACGTCGCGGGGAGTTTCGGTGCGTTCAACATGACGGCGGGTCTCTTTTCCAACGCCACATTTCGGGTGGGTGAGGGGATTGCTTCTGAGGGGAGCGCTGAGCAAAGCGGCGGTAGCATTTTCCAACTGGGCGGAGGGCATGTGGAAGGCGCCGTTTCTGTCGGGTACGCCACAAACTCGATTGGGCACTACACGCTCTCAGGCGGAGCTTTGACGGCTAACAACGGGACGTTCCACATCGGGTCTTACGGAACCGGCACGTTTGTTCAGGCGGGGGGTACGGTAACGGGCAGGAATTGGATGGTCATGGCGCGTTATCCGGGCAGTGCGGGCGACTACACGATGACGGGCGGTGTCCTGGAGCAGGTGGGGAGCACTCTGGGCGTGGTTGTGGGTGAACAAGGCGTTGGGACGTTCACGGTTTCCCAAGGCGGCACCGTCAACATCGCCGGCAGTCTGGCCATCAGCGGCGGCGGCGCGGTAGAAAACTTCGAGGGTACGGGGGTGGTCAATCTCTGCACAGGCGGGACGATCCTGACGCCGATCATCAAAAAGAACCGGGGCTACAGTGCGACCTTTAACTTTGACGGCGGAGTTCTGCGTGCGCGGGGAGAAAACGCGACGCTCGACACGTTCATGCAGGGACTGTCGGCGGCCAATGTTTTGGCAGGCGGCGCGATCATCGACTCGGGCAACAACGATGTCACGATCCGGCAGGGATTGAACGACGGCGGCGGCGGACTCACGAAATGGGGGCCGGGCTCACTTACGCTCGCGGGAGCGAACACCTATGCGGGGCAGACCGCTGTCAACGAAGGTTTTTTAGCGGCGATGACGCCTGACGCGTTGCCGGGTTACGATCAGAACGGGAAGGTCACCGTGGCGTCTGGTGCGGGACTGGCGGTCGGTGTCGATGGATGGTCCGCGACCGAGATCGACGCGCTGCTCGCTAACGTCGCATTCGGTACGGGTTGCTTCTTTGGATTCGACACGTCACTGGGCGACGCAGTGATTAATACGGATTTGGGACAGTCGTTCGGCCTCCTGAAAACGGGTGCGCACACGCTGACGCTGACAGGCAACAACAGCTATACCGGTGGCACGCGCATTCGCAGAGGCATCCTGCAGGCCGATTTCGGCGCGGGGTTGCCATCCACGACGGCAGTAGTGCTCGACGGCGGTACCCTTGCGTCGGTTAATGCGGCCACGATCGCCGCCGATCTCGGTACGGGCGCGGGGCAGATTAGTGTTGCCCCCAACCGTCCTGCCGGTTTTAGTGCGGTCGGCGCACCGCTCACAGTCGACTTGGGGGGAGCGGGTGCGACGCTCGACTGGGGTTCGGCGCTGTTCTCTCCTGCGCCGCTGCTGTTGAACGATTCGGACGCTGACCGGGCGTTGGCTTTTGTCAACGGCTTGGACATCAGGGGCGCTGTCCGCGAGATTCGGGTCAATGCCGCGCTGCCCGATGCCGCAGTTACGTTGAGCGGAAACATCATCGATAGCATAGGCGGGGGCGGCGTGATGAAGACCGGTGCGGGTTTTTTGACAGTGTCCGGCACGTCGACTTTTACAGGGCCTCTGCGGGTCAACGGGGGAACGCTGACACTCTCCTCGTCTGACAGCAACGTGGGTGATATTCAAATCGCCGACGGCGGCAGTTTGATTATAGACGGTTCCTGTGTCCAGCAGGCCGCCGGAAAAACCATCCTTGTGGGCAACCAGGGTTCAGGTCATTTAGCCGTCAACAGCGGGGAACTCCGTGGCACAGGGACACTATCTGTGGGACAGAACTACGGATCATCGGGAACCTTGATCCTGACCAACGGGACAGTGGATTGCCGCCTGTTGTACGTTGGTCTTTCCGGTGCCGGTTCGATCGTGCAGAAGGGGGGCACGCTCCGCCTCTCTAGTCTAGGACCTCTCCCCGGAGGAGAGTGGCGCCTCGGCGTGAACTCCTCGGGGACGGGGACCTACTTGCTCGAGGACGGGACGCTGGATACCAGGACGGCCAATTTCCAGATTGGCTATAACGGAAGCGCCACGTTTGTGCAGACCGGTGGCACGTTGAACAGCGGGCAATGGCCGGTGTTGGGGCGCGAAGTCGGCGGTGTCGGCGTGTACACGCTTTCAGGCGGCGTCTTCAATCAGACCAGCACCGCACATAAGTTCATCGTAAGCGAACGCGGGAACGGCACCTTCACGGTGTCCGGGACCGGCGTCGCGAATTTGGCTGGCGCCTTGTGGTTCGGGGCCGGTGATCCCCGAGGCACCGGAATCGTTACGCTGGCGACCGGCGGGACGATCAACACGCCTGTCGTTTATCGTTCCCCCAACAACCCGACGCCATCTTTCTTTACGTTTGACGGCGGTACCCTGCGTGCGTCAGGATCCAGTGCGACGATTCCCGCCTTCATGTACGGGCTGACCGCAGCATCCATCGAGGAGGGCGGCGCGCGTATCGATTCCAACGGGAAAACGATCACGATTACCCAGAGCTTGACCGGCTACGACCACTCGCCGACGCTGCGCCACCGGTGGAGTTTCAACGGTGACCTGAGCGATTCCGCCGGAGGCCAGACCGCGACAGCAGTGGGGGCGGTCACGACGGACGGCCAGCAATACACGCTGAAGGGCGGGGCGAAAGGCACCTCCTATCTCTCGCTGGGAAGCAATATCCTGCCGACCACGGGGCCTGTCACCATTGAAATTTGGGCCACCCAGCACTCAATCCAAAACTGGAGCCGCATCTTGGACTTCGGCTCCGACCAGGTCAACTGTATTTTGATGGCCTGGACCAAGCAGTGGAATGCCGGAACCGATCGGGTGGAGGTGCGTCAGAACGCCGTGGATGTGATGGTGGACGACTCCATGCAGCCATACACACTCAACACGGAATATCACATCTCTCTGGTCATCACCACCGATGACGATGGCAAAGCGCGTCTCAGGTGGTACAAGATGGATGCCGCTGGCACGACGCTGAGATCCGGCACGCTGAGCGCCGATTTTGATCTGGCGGCGCTGCCGCAGGACAACATGTGGCTAGGGCATTCGCACTGGCCGGACAACGACGCGAATGCCAGCTACAATGAGGTCAGAATCTGGAATGCCGCTCTTTCGGAGGAGATGCTCAAACAAAGCGCCAAGTTGGGGCCGGATAGTAAGAGAGGCGTCCGGGATGGAGGCTTGACCAAGCTCGGCAGCGGCAGTCTGATTCTTGCGGGCGTGAACGACTACTGGGGGGCTACGGTCGTTGAATCGGGAGAATTGCGCACGGGAATCGCAGGCGCGTTGCCGTCCCCGACGCGTGTTTCGCTCGCGCCCGATAGCACCCTGAATCTCGGCACTACGGCTCAAGTGGTTGCGGAGTTGAGTGGAAACGGAACCGTTTCCAACGGCACGTTGACGGTCACCGGAGCCATCGAGCCGGGAGGCGCGGCCACGCCCGGCGTTCTTACGGTCGGTCCGGGAACGACACTCGAAGGCGAAGTGGCGTTTGATGCCGCGCCCGAGGGTGTTCAAGACCGCCTTGTGGCGACGGGAAATCTTGATCTCTCCAACTTGACGTTGCGGGTTCGCGGTCTGACGACACTCCCGCCGCGCGGGGTGTATGTCCTCGCGACGTGTGCTCCCGGCGGTCTTACGGGCAGTTTCGCGGCGACGAATCTTGAAGAGGCCCCGTCTTGGAGGATAAACTACGACAATGAACGGGGTGAGGTCCGGCTGTCCAGAAGCGGGCTTGTGTTGTGGCTGGAGTAGCGGGTGCGCGGAAATGATCGGGATGTCGGGAAAACGGCGGTGGTTCGTAAGAATCGGTCGGGCAGGGGGCATGGCGTTGGCTATGTTCGCCGCCGTCGGGATGGTTGCAACGCAGACAGCGCGAGCGGAACCCGGCCCTTCCGCCGTCTTTCACGGACGTACCGATGCGCGCGTGCGCTTCACGGGCGACTGGGTGCCCGTGGTTGCGCCTGACAAGACGCTCGGACGATACGCCGAACGCAGCGACACGAAAGGCGCGTCGGTGGAGCTGGACTTCTGCGGCACGACGGTCGGTCTTGTTCATCAGGCTGGCGGCTTGGGGTGGGAGTGGGGCGTCATCGTGCCCGAAACCGGTCGCGCGTTGGGACTTGCGGAGGTGCGGATCGACGGTGGGGCGCCCGTTGTGATCGACACCAGTCGCGGTGGTCGCACGCTGCTGGCCAAGGGGTTGCCCGCAGGCCGGCATCGCGTCACCGTGACCAACCTGGGCGCTTCGCGTGATCCCGGCGGCAGCGGAACGATTGTGGTGAAAGGCTTTTGGGCCGATGCCGAAGAGATTCCCGACGACACCGCCCGGCGCGCGTGGCTCGTGGCGGATGCCGTTCGCGGGGGCGAAGGCTGGCGCGCGCGTGCGGCTGAATTGGCCGCGGCTGTGAAAACAGCGGACGACCTCAAGCGTCTGGAAGGTCTCGCCGCTGCGTCGCGCGAGATGGAGGCGGCGGCAGAAAAGCTGCGGCGGCTGACGGCTGAACCGCCGATGTCGCCCATGGTCGAACGTGAACGCCGCTACTGGACGCCGAACCGCGACACCCGAGCCTATCTGGCGCGTCTGGCGGCGTTGCGCAAGGAGGCCGACGCGCCGCTGACGAAGGCGGATGCCTTCCGGTATGACGAGGCGAACCGCGCGGCATTCACCGACGTGATGACGGAAATGCAGCGCTGCGCCGAGCGGATCGACGCCTTCTTTCAGAAGGAGGTCCGCCAGTTGCCGCCCATCCTCTTCTTCACCGGCGCGCCTCTTAAGTCCGGCGCGGCACCCAACCACATCTGGCAGAGCCAGCCGCTGAACAACGCGTGGGGGTGCAGCATTCGCACGTGGGAGCCCGCGCATCCCGACCGGTCGGCCAAAGTCCTCTTCGAAGAAGCCAACTCGGCAATCTTCGACTTGAACCTTTCGTACGACGCTCGGACGGTGTTCTTCTCCATGCGCCGCGACCGGGCGCAGTGCTGGCAGATCTACGAGATGAACGTAGACGGTACGGGGGTGCGTCAGATTACCTCCGGCCCGCATTACAACGTCTCGCCCGTGCCCCTGCCGGATGGGCGCTTGGCCTTCATCTCCAGCCGTACGCCGGGAACCCACACGGTCTGTCAGTCCGGCCCCTCAACCCATGTGTATGTGATGAACCGCGACGGGTCGGACGTGCGGAGGCTCAGCGCCAACACGCTTTCAGATTTCGGTCTGGATATCATGGCGGATGGACGCCTGCTCTTCACGCGCTGGGAGTATGTGGATGTCACCCTTACCTACAGGCAGAGCCTGTGGACTCAGCGGCCGGACGGGTGTCAGCTCCTGCTCTGGTTCGGCAACACCATTCTCGATCCGGCCACGTTCTGGCAGGCGCGGGAGATACCGGGGCGCTATGCGGCGGTCTGTACCTTCACCTCGCACCATCACACGCCCCACGGTGCGATCGGGCTGGTCTCCAATCGCAACGGACCGGAGGCACCGCGCGGCACGGGCTTCCGCTGGATCACACGGGAGTTTCCGGCGAACCTTGATCTGGACACCTTCTGGGCCTACCGCGATCCGTACCCGGTTTACGAGAACCGTTATCTGATCTCCTATGGCGGCGGCGGCCCTCAGCGTTTCCGTATCTGTCTGCTCGACGATATGGATAACCAAGCCCCGGTCTATGAAGACCCCGCCACGAGCTGCTTCGCCCCGCAGCCGTTGCGTCCCCGACCGGTGCCGACGAGGCTGGAGACGACCTACGCCGCGAACCCCGCCGTTTTCCCGCTGCCGGCTGCGCCGCCCGGCCAGCCCACAGCGACGAACGTACCGCTCGGGCGGCTCATGCTCACGGATGTTTACCAAGGTATGGGGCCGGAAGTCGCGCGCGGGCAGGTGACTTCCATCCGCATCATGGAGCAGATGCCCAAGACTGTGGACCGGACGTGGAACTTCGTCATGGATCAAGGGCCGCTGATGAGCGCCTCGACCTACTACGCCAAACGCGTGTGGGGATATGCTCCGGTGGAGGCCGACGGCTCCGCGTACTTTGAGGCGCCGGCGCTGAAAGAACTCTACTTGCAGGCGTGCGACGCCGAAGGACGCGAAGTGCGGCGCATGACCTCGGTGCTGCAGCTCATGCCCGGCGAAACGCTGAGCTGCGTCGGGTGCCACGAGAGCCGTCAGTCTGTCGCCGCGGCATCCAACACCGTGCCGCTGGCGACTCAGCGCGCCCCCACGCCGCTCACGCTGCCCGAGTGGGGCAATGCCGGCGTGCTGGATTACAACCGCGTGGTGCAGCCCGTGCTGGATCGCCACTGCGTGAAGTGCCACCAAGGGACCGACCCGCCCAAGGGCGTGTTGCTGACCGGCGATTTCACACGCTTTTTCAACATGTCCTACGACCATCTGGTGACCCGCACCCGTTCCGAAGAGGCTTCCCGCGCTCACTACACCGGACGCGCCGCAGAGAAACCGATGGTGCAGAGCCTCCATTTGCTGTACGGCATCGTCAAGCCCTTCGCGCTCTTCGGCAGCGGTTCCTTCGTCAGCCGCCTGCCGGAGTTTCTGCAGAAGGCGCACTGCCAGACCAATATTCCGGCTGCGGATCGCCGCCGGATTTATGAGTGGATCGACGCGATGATCCCTTACTACCCCACCTCCGACTACGCCCGCATGGAAGCCAAGTCCAATCGCGACAAATGGGCGCATCCCGACCGCAAGGAGCTGCTGCCCTGGTTCACGGAGCGCTTCGCGCCGGTCTACAACCGCCGCTGCGCCGCCTGCCACGGCGAAGCGAAAGGCGATCTGGGGCTTGCGAACCCGCAACAGTGGTCATGGCTCAATCTGACCCGGCCCGCATGGAGTCCGGCACTCAACGCGCATCTCGCCAAGAGCGCGGGCGGACGCGGCATCTCCGCAAAGGATTTCATGTTTCGCGATACGAACGATCCCGACTATCAGGCAATGCTCGCCGCGATCACAGAGGGCGGTAAAAAGGCCTACGAAGTTCCCGAAGCGGACATGCCCGGTTTCATCAACCGCTCACAACACCGCGCCTTCGTCTACCGGCCGGTCGCTGTAAAGCTGGATACCCTTGCCGGGCGCGGACGGAAAACCGCCTCGCATTGCTGCGGCAGCGACAGTGTGGAAGCGATGACCGACGGTATTGTTCCGGCGAAGTCCTGCGACAATCTCCCCCGTTTTTCGTGGTATCCCCGCAAGGGCAGTGTCGAGTGGGTACAGGTCGATTTCCCGGCTCCCGCGCCCGTGTCCAAGGTAAGCGTGTTCTGGTTTTCCGATCGTCCCACAGGCGGCGGGTGCGACACGCCGCAATCCTGGCGACTGCTTTACCGTCACGATAACGAGTGGCGTCCGGTTGAGCAGCCTTCCGGTTTCGATGTGGCGTCCGACCGTTTCAATGACGGCATCTTCACGCGTGTCACCACCACCGCCCTCCGCATCGAAGCCCAGCTTAAAAAAGACTGGTCCGGCGGCATCAGCGAATGGCGCGTGGAATAAGCGCGCTTGGGGTTCTGGTCGCAAGTTTCATTCTTTAACGCAGAGGCGCAGAGACATAGAGGTTTTTTTGAGGGCAGGGCTGGCCGCAAGTCGCGGGTCACGAGTCAACCTCTCTTGTTGCGACCACGCAGTGGTTCGCAACCGTGAGAGTAAAAGCCGAGCCGTGCCTTTTCGAGTGTTTGTTTTCGTGGTCGCAACATTCGATCCCGATAGCGATCCCGATTTGGATGAAACCGTGAAACCTTGAAACCAAAGAGAGTTGAACCTAAAAAGAGCAGTTGAACTTTCAACGCTCTTTGGTTTCTGGCAAGACTCGGTTTTTTCTCACACGAAGGTCACGAAGGTTTTTTGGGGGTGCGAGCACTCTTGCGGGTTATACCGTGTAATACACTTCGTCCCATACACTTCGTCGCCTACACTTCGTCCAAAACACTTCGTCGCTGGTGTAACCGACTAAGTGTGAACGACTAAGCGTAACCGACTAAGTGCTGGGACTAAGGGTTCAAGAAGAGCGTCGGGCGCACCATTGCATTTTGCACCAAACAGGTGCGGCGAGAACCGCGACAAAATCCAATGTTTACAGGGCTTTGTTCAAAATCCGCATGCTCAACTGCTTTTTTTTAGGATCAAGGGTTGTGAAACGTTTTCGCAGTGTTATAATATGTTGTCCTGGCAAGGCAACCGAGGTGCTGCCGAAAGGATGGCGGTTCGGCTGAAAACCAACGGGCCTTGTATCGGACGACGGCGCGCGTATTGAGGTTGCTGGAAACCCGAAATGTCCAATGTCAAACTACGACCCCGATAACAGCCTGTACGAAATGTCCAATGTCAAACTACGACCCCGATAACAGCCCGCGTATTGAGGTTGCTGGAAACCCGAAATGTCCAATGTCAAACTACGACCCCGATAACAGCCTGTACGTATAGAAATACGCCATATCCTTCATGTCGCTGTGAAGCCAGCAAGGAGCGCAGTATCATGGCGCGAAACCCGACTTGCCCAGATTCAGAAGGTTGCGGCTCGTATCGGCCTCAAGGTTAGGATCGTTCTCGTTAGGGTTGAAGTAGGTCG
>DAOTMQ010000045.1:0-19643 GCA_035450385.1 Kiritimatiellia bacterium
CCCCCCCCGCACAATGTGTGCCAACTATGGGAACTGGTGAGTTGCCGGTCTGTCCCACGGGATGACAGTAAAAAGACATTACAAGAGGTCGTTATGCATAAGCGGTTCACAATCCCTGCCATCGTTGTGATTCTGGTCAGTGGTGCTTCCGCACAGGGTTTTCTTGGGCGGCTGAAACAAGAAGCGATCGACACAGCCAAGAAGACAGTGGATGGTGCCGCTAATCAATCGGCACCTGCTGTAGAGCTTCCTAAAAACACAGGAAATCAAGCGCTGGGCAATCAGGAAGCGTATGTAGAAAAACAAAAGGCGGACGAAGAACAGCGAAAAAAGGAGCTTGAGCGGCAGACAGCCGAACGGGATGCTGCTATCGCGCAGAAAAATGCCGAGATCGAAAAAAGGCGAGCCGAAAACGATGCACGTCAAAAGGAAATACAGGCGGAACACCAAGCGACGATTGAGAAAATGGAGGCCGAACAGAAAGAACGCGAAGCGCGGCGGGAGAAAGAGCAAATGAAAATACAAGCGGAACGCCAAGCGACGATTGAGAAAATGGAGGCCGAACATAAAGAACGCGAAGCGCGGCGTGAAGCAGAGCGTGTCGAACGCTTGCAACGGCAAAAAGAAAAGCGTGCGCGGCGGGAGAAAGAGCAAATGGAAAGGGTTGCGCAAAAGAGACGTGAAGATCAGGATAGAATTTTCGACGCGCTACGAAAGGGTGACGGCATCAAGACAGCGGAACAAGCAGAGGCACGGTTAAAAGATCGAGATTTGTGGCAAGACGGTATGGAGGCGAGGATCAAGGAGGTCATTGCAGAGAGAATGTCGAAAGCGGCCCAGAACAAATTTCCCATGTCGGACACGTTCAAGGTGCCGGTCAAAGTATATAAAGAGTTCGAATCTGGTATGTCGTTGGAATGGTGTACGGCAAAACTTGAGACGGAGGGCAAAAAAATGTACACAGTCAACAACACGATCGTGCTAGAGATTGACGATAGCGAAGTTACTCTTATATTCAAAAAAATGAGTTCCGAAAAGCCCCCTATTCTGACCGCATGTGTCGTGAAACTACCTGCCGGCATACCTCACGCGCAAGTGCTTGAAAAATACAAAAATGAATTTCCGAACGCCAAGGTCAAGCATGAAGAGACATCCCAAAAACTACCAGCGCAGAAAAACTATGTCATGGACGGGAACACGCTTGATACGCAGTTCTCTATGATCCAAGTGGCGGATACTATTGAGTCTCCCGACCGGACTGTCACAATAGAGTCCAGATTTCTCGCGGGCAAAGCCTATATCGCGGACTATAATATCGGACGTAGGGTGTTGGTGTGCGAGGCCGCTAAGGACGGGACGGTTACAGTGCCGAGTGGACTGGATGCCCGACAAAAAGATGCAGCCAGCGTCGTCAAGGACCAGTTGTTGTCTGCCATTCGGCGAACGTCTGTAGTGCTTGAGGATACGATGCTGGCGCAGGCTCTTAGGGACATGCAGGAAGCAGAACGGAAAAATGAACAAAACAAGCAACAGCAAAAGAATGCAGCGGCTCTTGCATTCTGATGCGCAAGGAGGATCGGATATGGCCAAATACTGGATTGCTCATTCTAAGGTGAACACCTGGAAGACAAACGTAAACCCAACAGAAGTATTCGTAAACCACAAGATTTGGTATACGAATGCCCCGTCCGCCGAGAAACAGGTGAAAGAAATCGTCGAGGGTGACAATATTGCTTACATCGATGATGGTAAAATCATAGCGTTGGGCGTTGTCAATCGCATCTTAGATCTTAATGCACCACATGACAGACTGTTTTTTTTGGACGTGAAGCGGTTGAAGAATCCTAAACCGTCACCGATCAATGTCCGAAGGACTCTGATCAAGGCGAAAGACGAGCATGTCAAAGCGATCTGGGGAAGCGAGGTGTAGGTGTAACACCATTGAAAATGGAAATATAAACCCTGTTGGTGCCTTGTCGGCCGACAAGGCACCAACGAGAGGAAAAGGGCCTTTGTTTCATTCCTCTGGTGCAAGCATCCATAGCAGCACCACGCCGATGATGATGCCCCAGAACAAGACAAACCCGATCTTGGCCCACCGTGAGCGGCGAGAGAACCGGTGCCCGCAAGAGGAACACTTCAGTCGAGTTGGACGGCTCCCGCTCCAAAGCAGGGAGAAGAGTGCGCCACCGAACAGAAGTGCCGCAATGTTGACATGACCCAGATGAGGAATACTTTCGCAAGTTCCCTTCGCATTGCACTTTGGACATATTGTGTCTTCGAGCTTCATGACTTTTCTGCTGCTTGGTCTGCGGTCTTTCCTTCAACGCACTTAAAAATAACATACGCCTGAGCTCGACTCAGCCTAAAAAGAGCAGTTGAGCATGCAGATTTTGAGCAAAGCCCCGTAAACATTGGCTTCCGTTGAGATCCGCGCCGCACCTATTTGGTGCAGAACGCAATTTCTGATTGGAACCACGGAACACACTAAACACACGGAAACAGAGCCATGCCTTTCCGTGTGTTCGGTGTGTTCCGTGGTTAAACAATCGATCCCGATAGCGATCCCGATCCCGATTTGGATGAAACCATGAAACCAGAAACCAAAGAGAGTTGAAGGTTCAACTGCTCTTTTTAGGTTAAAAGATTGTATAAGTGTCTGCGGCCACAATACGGTAATTCTCATCCAACTCCGCCTGCATCGCGATCAACGCCGCGATGCGGCGGGCGGTCTCGGTGACATACCGCACCTCGGCCACGGTCAGGCCGCGCCCCAGCAAGGGCTTTTCGCGATAGGAGAGCCATTTTTTGATGACCTGATACCCGCCTATCGTGTATTCCCATACGGACACAGGCACGTTGCGCCAACAGGTCAGGTCGTTGAGGTACACATCGAAAGAACGTTGAACGTCCAACGTCGAACTCTGAACATTGAAGTTTCCTTCTGCGTTGGGCGTTCTGCGTTCTGCGTTCGACGTTTCAATCTTCCCCCGCCCCGGCATGGTCACGCCGCCTTTGCCGGCGTAACCCCAGCCCGCCGTCACATCCAAGTCGCCTGCGTCTGGATCGACCGGCTTGCCGTCTGTGCGCGTGAAGACCGCGACGGCTCTCAGCTCCTCGCGGATACTCCCGGCGGTCACGCCCGGGACGGGCGTTTCCGTGTCCAGCAATGCCGCCACCCGCCGCCCCAACGCCGCCGAAGCCAACAACGCCTTTTGCGTCGCGGGCAACGGAATGCGCGGCCAGTCCTGCCGGATACCGTCCGCGTTTTCCGTCAGATATGCAGGCGCATAGCCGATGGCCAAGGCATGCATCCAAATGAGTTCTGCCGTTTCGGCGTCCTCGTCCGGATTCGGCAATCCCAGTGCGTCAAGGTAGGCGCGTGCAGCAGGTGAAAGGTTGGCTAAATTTTTTCATCATCGAACATTTCATCTTGAACATTATTTTCAATCTGCCCGTTTTCACTTTTCAGTTTTGCGCACTCTCTTTTGGGCAGCAGCCTTAACCTTAGAGGAACGTAATAGGCGTCAGTATGCATCGCGTGTTGCATGCCGAGTGTTGAAGCAAATAGGAAAGGCGGTCCTTCCGGAGAGGTATTACAGGTGCGCCGTGAAACCAATGCGGTATTCCCCGGCCAACACTGTTGGACATATAATGGCCGAGTTTCTGTCCAAATGGGTCTTACCGAGGTGTAGTAACACCACCGATTGTCCATGGGACGTACAAGAACACGCCGAATGTTATCCGCATTGAACGGTTCTGTTTTTAATATTTTTTCGCGAGCTTCTCGTGCGTTAAATCGTGCATAATTCCTCACAAGCGCGGGAACAACGGTAGACAATTCATCCCAAGGCACATTCGAGTCAAGGTATTTACTTGCACGTAATTGTAACTGCTCTTTATCGATGCAGATTAATGCCTCTTGTCTGTTGTCGAGAACACCCAAACTCGGGGGAATATCACAAAGGTTTGAAAGTGATGGCCATTCGCGATATGCCGCAGTCACTTTGCTTGGGCGGAAACTCCACCGGTTTTCAGCGGTGGGCGCGACAGTCTCGTATTGCGCATCAAACTTTTTTGCCGAAAGACTTGCAAACAGTTCCTCGCGCTTCTCGGTTCCCCAGAAATGACGGAAACGCGCCTCGGGCTGAGAGGTTTTGTTCCCCCGATGTTTTACCATCAGCCCAATGGCTGTGCCAACGCGAATGCCTTCGCGGTTCCATTGCGTCGAGAATATGGATGGGTCGGGCTTCCCGTCCGGCGTCAATTTGCCTGTTTCGCGGCTGTCGCCGTTCAGACAGTCAAACCAGAGTTTATCGAATTCCTCAAGGAATCGTTGTCGCATGACCACGAAGGACGGGTCTCCGAGATACGAGAAGTTAGAAATGAACGAAACGACACCCATACCGCTGTGTTCGGTGATTCGTTTTTCGGCCAGCCGGAAAAAACGGACATAGAGATCGTCGAGGTTGAATTTTTTGATTCCCCATTTGGAAATAAGCCCTTCCTTGTACGGTTCGACAAGGTCGTTCTCTTCTTCAGGACTGACGCCCGCGAAACTGTTATAGGGCGGGTTACCCAATATAACGATGATTTTCTTGCCCTGCTTCACATGGTTTGCCGCATCGCGCTCCTGCTCGAATTCGGGCATGAGGATCATCTGCTTGGGCTTTTCTTTCGGCGGTTCCCAACCGGTCAGGGCGTTGGTCAGGTAGACGCCGACGCGCTCGTCTTTGGATTCGTTGAGCGGCGCGCCGAGTGTTTCTAGCAAAAGGCCGATTTGCAAATGGGCAATGACGAAGGGCGCGGGCAGAATCTCGAAGCCCAAAACGCGTTCAAGCGCGGCGGTTTTCAGGTCTTGCGCGGTCAGGCTGTCGCCGCCTTTGTCATTCAGCGTCTTGGCGATGCGGGTCAGCACCGCGCGCACATACGCACCGGTGCCGCAGCAGGGATCGAGGACGATCACGCGCTCATCGGCCAGTCCGTCGGCAATGTGCAGCTCTTCGCGCAGAACGGCATCGACACGCTCAACCTGATACTCAACGATCTCGGTCGGCGTGTACCACACGCCAAGGTCTTTGCGCAACTCGGGGTCGAACTTCTGCAAGAACGGCTCGTAGAAATACTGGACGGCGTGGCCCTCATCGAAGGCCGCAAAGAACGCATCGCCGTCCACGCGGTTCAGGGCGGACGCGGTCCAGTCGAGAACTTCCGCCAACCCCAAGGAGCCGAGCCGTTCGGGGGTGGCGATCTGTGCGAACAGAGCTCGGATCATCGGCACGCGCAAGTGCCACACGGCGGTGCGCCAGTCAAAATGCTTGGCGTCCGTGCGGTAGGCTGTCGCCGACTCTTTCAGCTCATACTTGAGCGTCTTTTCCTTAGTGGACGCGGCGGGGGTTGACGCGCGCTTGCGCGCCCACAGCACCCATGCGGAAAAGATGCCGTAAAAGAGGGTCTGAATCAGCGTAGAACGGAAGAAATGCTCGCCCTTCTCGCCTTCGAATTTCAGGCCGAGGGCGAGTTCCAGGGCTTCGCGCAGTCCGGCCAGCGCAGGCAGATCAGCGTGTTCGATGCGCGCCTTGGCGTCGCGGGCGTAGGAAGCGAGGATAGCGGCCACATCGTGGGGCTTGGCCAGCGGCGCGTTGTGCGTCATGGCGCGGTATAGATATTCGGCGAAACGTTCGCGCAGTCCGTCGGGGCAGGTGCGCGGATGCGCGGCCAGTTTCCAGAACTCCGCTTCGGTCGCAGCCAGCGTGAAGCGTTCCAACTCTACGGCGTGGCCGGTGGCCGTACGTCCGATCAGCGTGAAGGCGCGGTAATTCGTGACCAGCACGAGGCCGTAATAATCCCAATAGCGGGCAATTTGTTCGCTTGCGATGATGTCCGCCAGATCCTCGGCGGGGGATTTGACTTCGATCACGCCACGGGAGGGGGGAAGGGTTTCGAGCGGGTTAGCCCCGGCGTTCTGTTTGGCGGCCTTGCTTCTGAACTGGTCGGCGGTGAACATGCCGCCGTCGGGCATGCCCGCGCCCTTGTTCTGGAGCTGGATCACGCAACGGACTTTGGGGGTTGGCCGTTTGCCGATCTCATTCAAGAGCGTGGAAAGCGCGGGGTAGTAGGACGTTTCGACGGTACCCGCGCCTGTGGCGCGAATCTCCCCTATGTCGCTCAAATACCGTTCAACCGGATCCATTCCGCTCCCTCACCGTACGAGCAAAAAAATGGTCGGGGCGGAGGGATTTGAACCCCCGACATCCAGCTCCCAAAGCTGGCGCACTACCAGGCTGTGCAACGCCCCGAGTCCAATCGGTGAATGCGGGGGATTGTAGGACAATCGTTCTGAACACGCAATCATGAAACCATTGCACTTTTGGGCTTGATTGCTTTTCCCCCCTCGCATAACATGCACTGTCTAAGGGTTGGAAATTGGATGTTGCCCGTGGATTCCGTGAGATGGAAGCGAAACTGAAAAAGAAGGAACAACTACGATGAAATCGATCCGCTCTTCAATGCTTCACACGTTAGCCGTTGCAGCCGCTCTCTGCTGCGCCAACTTGGTGCGGGCGGCCGAGCACACCATGAAAGGCGATGACGCGTATGGCGCCTCGTCATTCAACACCGGTGCGCAATGGGACGACGGACAGGCACCCAAAGCCGGGGAGACCTACGTGGCCAACCGCATGATGCGCACGCCGACCACGGGTAGCCACACCTTCGCTGGTGACTTGCTGACCGTCACCGGCACCGTTATGTGGAAAGGTCCTGACGGCACCTCGATCACAGTCCCCGCCATGATCCTGCGCGGAGCGATCAACAATGGCCAAGGGCAAACCACTGCCAAGATCTACGGCAACATCACCATCCCGGCGGATGCGTCGGCGGTCCTCTTCACCGGTACGGAACCAGACCGCCGCCTCGTCCACATCTACGCCACGCTCGCGGGCAGCGGCGCACTGGAACTGCGCATGCCGCGTCCCACGGGCGACCTGAAAGAAATCGCACTACGAGCCGACAACACCACCTTCACCGGCCCCGTCACGATGTCCGGCACTGGTAAACTCACGCTCTTTGATGAGAATAATCTAGGCGGCAACCCACCGGCGTGGAACCCCCAACAGTTGATGATAAGAGGCGCGGTCTTGCGCGTCCAGAACACCCTGACACTCGACGATCCCAACCGCGGCATCTGGCTCGACAACGTGACCGACTCAGCCACGTACGCCACCCCCGGCGGCCGTTTTGAAATCGCCAGAGACACCACCACGACCATCGACTGCCTGATCGGCGGCGAGGGACCTTTTACCAAGACCGACCCCGGCACGCTAATCCTGACGGCCACCAACACCTTCACAGGGCCCACCATCGTGAGCGCCGGCGCGCTGCTGATCAACAGCACCACAAATGCAAGCCCCACGCTCTCCGTCGCCACCGGCGCAGCCCTCGGCGGCACCGGCACCGTCTACAGTGCCGTGGCCTTCGCATCCGGTGCCGGACTTGCGCTCGCCGGTAACGGGTACGGCACGCTCACGCTCGCGCACGCGGCGGGCGTGACGCTCGACGCGGCCGAGATGTCCTTCGATCTGCGCGCCCCGGCTGACGGTGCCTCCGACTGCCTCGCGCTGGGCGGACCGCTCGCGCTTCTCGGCGCGGGTACCGTGACCATCGCCATGCCCGAAAGCGGACTACCCCCCGGCAGCTACCCGCTTATCACCTATCCCTCCTACAGCGGCGACGGCACTCTCGCCCTGACCGTCTCCTATCCCAATGTCAGCTTGGCGATCGGCGCAACTGCCATCACGCTGGAGGTGACCGGCTCGGGCACCGTGCCGCGCATGACCTGGCAGGGTAACGCCGCTGCCAACACTTGGGATTTCTTGATCGGCAACTGGCTACCCGCTGACGCGTCTTTCAGTGACGGTGCCGATGTGCTGTTTGACGACAGCGGCGTCGCCTCCGCGCCGGTGCTGCTCGCGACGGACGTGACACCGCGCGACATCACGTTGGCCACGACCAACAACGCTTATACGCTGGACACCGACAACCACACACTCACCGCGCGCTATGTGGCTAAGCTCGGCGCCGCCGCACTGACGCTCAAAGGACGGCATCAGTACAACATCCTGAACGTCGGACAGATCGTCGGCAGCACGTATGAGGGCGGCGGTACACTAACGCTGGACGGCACTCTTGCCATCGGCACAGTGCTCACCGTGCGGCCCGGCGCGAACACCTTCTCCCAGTTGGCGACGGCGGTTATCGAGGGCCCCGGCGACATCACGCTCGGCAGTTCAGCCGATTTGCGCGGCACCAATACGTTTGACGGCACCGCGACGCTCGGTTATGCGGATCAGGTCAAGACCTTCACGCTTTACAACGACCGCGCACTCGGCTCGACAGTGGGCGGCACCGTGCTGCGCGGCGGCACATCGAGCAGCTACAACCGCTTGAGAATCGCCGACGGCGTCACCGTGACCGACGAACCCCTGACCGTCACCGGCGGCAGCGGACGGCGCGCGGGCCTGTGGTCGCTCGACGGTGGTACCGCCTGCTGGGACGGCGACATCCTGATCGCCGCAGACGGCCAATTGCAGATCGGCAGTGCCAACGGCAGCACCTTCACAATCGGCTCGCTCGGACGCACCGTCATCACCAACGTCGGCACGGTGACAGTCTCTTTCCGCGACGCCGGGACTGTCATTTTGAACAGCCGTCTCGCGATGCCCACGGCAAGCTTCAACCGTGACGACAGAGGGACGTTGGTCATCCGTTCATCGGACAACAAGGTAACCGGCATCGGGCTCCCCGAAGGCACCATCCGGCTTGAGGCCGATGCGGCTTTCGTAACGCCGCCCACGCTAGCCATCGGCAAGGGGGCCAACAATGTCGGCAACAAAGCCACGCTGGACCTCAACGGTCGTACGCTCGCACTCAGCCGGATCACCGACCAACACTGGGACGCCTTCGACGGCGGGCCGAACGAAGGCTACCAGCGGATCCTTTGCGACACGCCCTCCACGCTGATCTTGAACGGCAATACCGCCAGTCGCTACACGTACGTCGGCAGCATCATGAGCGGGCCGCTCACCTTCATCAAAGACGGCAGCGGCACGCTCACCCTCGGCCAGACCAACGCCCTCTCCGGTGCCGTGGTTGTCAGCAACGGCGTGCTGGCCGTCACTGCGACCGGCAGTTTAGGGCTCAATGCTGTTCAGGTCGTCGTGGCGGGCGGCACGCTCTCACTCTCCAACAACACCGCCCTCTGCGACGCGGCAGCCGTCACCTTCGCAGAGAACGGCACGGGCGTAATCGATCTCCCGAACAACGTGAACGTCACGGTCGACACCCTCTGGTTCGGAGATAAACAGCGGCCCGGCGGCACGTACGGCGCACCGGGAAGTGGCGCGCAGCGAACAGACGCCTCGCGCTTCTCCGGCACGGGCCTGCTGATCGTGCGGCGCGGTAACGGCGGCACGGTGATGCTCCTTAACTAAGCTTGTGGCTTGACACCGGCGCGGGGGTTTTCGACACTACCCGTATGCAACAGCTTTTAGATGCAATCGCCCGCCTGCCGGAGGGAGCCTGAACCCGTCCATGCCGCAAGCCGCACACTCCGCCAAAACCCGATCCGCGCTTTTCCTAGATCGCGACGGTACCATTATCCGCGATATGGGCTATCTGAGCGATCCGGACGGTGTCGAGCTGCTGGACGGCGCAAAGGAAGCGCTGCAACGCGTTTGCGCCAGCCATCATCTCTACCTCTTCACCAACCAAAGCGGGATCGGACGCGGCTACTATACGTTGGAGCAGGCGCAGGCGGTCAACGCGCGCATGATGGAACTGCTGGCGTTGCCCGAGCCGGGATTCATGGCGGTGTGCATCGCGCCGGAAACGCCGGAACAGCCTGCCATCTACCGCAAGCCCTCGCCCGCATTCATTCTCGAACGCATCGCCGCCGACGGACTGGACCCCGCGCAGTGCTGGATGATCGGCGACCGGCTGAGCGATCTTGAAGCCGGTGTGAATGCCGGGATCGCCGCTGTGCTGATCCACAATGAGACGCTCTTCAACGAGCAGACCCGCGCCTTCTGCAATGAGCATCACATTCCCGTCTACCCGTCGCTCCACGCCGCGCTGGCGGAGATTGTGCCGGAGCGACCGCAAGTGCGGTTCACAGCAGACGGCAAGGTGGTCGCGTGCTGGATGCAGGGATCGGAGCGGCGCACGGCCTCCTTTGACCGTCCGGGCGATCTGGCGGAGAGCCGCTTCCCGGCCCTGGAGCATATCGCGGAACTGGAGGTCGCAGACGGTAAGCAAGGCTGCGAGCATCTGTTCTTTACGGTGCCGTTCACCGAAGCCGCATTGCCGGAGCCGACTTTCGGCGCGACACTCACGCCCGCCTACCGCGCGGCGTTTATGATGCTGATCGATCGCAACACGCCCTGCGACGCATTTTGGCTGATACGCGGTGAACCGGGCGAGTTCGCGGTCGGGGCACGCCGACAAGGCAAAGTGTGGCGCGTGGCCGGCATCACCGCTACGTCAAAAACGCTGACGGTACGCTTTGAAGACCTTTGGCTGCGCACGCCGGTCGAATTGCGGGCACTGCGGTACACGGTTCAAATCCTGCGCGACCCGATTGTCGGTGAAGAGGGTGAGGTTGTCGAAGAGACGTTCACGGAGCAGGCACCGGATGTGCGCGTTGCGCTGGATTTGGCGCAGAACGGCGGCTTCCTGCTGACGTTCCGTCCGGAACCCTAGCGAGGTTTCATGCAAGAAGAGCTTTTTGAAAACATAGAGGACGAGGACGACACCGTCTTGGTTTTCACGGTGCCGGAGGGCGCGACCGGTCGGCTCGACGCTTGGCTCGCCGCGCAGACCTCCGAGTTGTCACGCGCGCGCATCCAGGCACTGATCAAAGAGGGCCGGGTGACGTGCGCAGGGGGAGCGGTCAAGGCCAACGCGTCGATCAAAGCGGGACAGGTGTTTGAGATCGATGTGCCCCCGCCGCAGCCGGCGATACCGCAACCGCAGGCGATCCCGCTCGACATTCTTTACGAAGACCGCGACCTGCTGCTGCTCAACAAACCAGCCGGGATGGTGGTGCATCCCGCGCCGGGACATGCCGACGGCACGTTGGTCAACGCCCTGCTGCACCACTGCCGCGACCTGGGCGGCATCGGCGGCGTAGAGCGTCCGGGCATCGTCCACCGGCTGGACAAGGACACATCCGGCTTGCTGGTGGTCGCTAAGAACGATACAGCAATGGCGGGCATGGTGCGATTGTTTCAACGAGGGGAGATCATCAAGGAGTACGATGCGCTGGTACACGGCGCGCCGCCGCACGATTCGGGGACCGTGAGCGGGCTGATCGGTCGGCATCCGGCACACCGCAAACGCATGGCTGTGGTACGTACCAATGGGCGGCGAGCGGTCACCCACTACACGCTGAAGCAACGTTTGGGGCAGGACATCTCTTGGGTGCGCTGCCGCATCGAGACCGGCCGCACCCATCAGATCCGCGTCCACATGCAGGCGTTGGGGTGTCCGTTGGTCGGCGATGCGTTGTACGGCCGGTCGGCGGCCGACCGGCGTCTGCCGCAGCCGCCGCAGCGGCAGATGCTGCATGCAACGCATCTGGCCTTCGCGCATCCCATCAGCGGTGTCGCGCTCGATTTCCACGCACCACCGCCTGATGATTTCATGCGTGTGCTCGCTTGGTATCAGGTTTCATATTAGTCGCTGTCATCCCGCTGGAAATTGGGTGCTGTGCGTATCAAGCTATACGGTCACACGACAGCGCGTTCAAACGCGGCCGCGCATGCGTCGTGTGAAAAATGCGTCCGTGCTGCAACCAGACCGCGTTCGGATTCCCGACGCAGGCGTTCCGGATCAGCCAGCAGCTCAGCCCACGCGCGGGCCAGGGTTTCCGGCTGGGTGTCGGGCGTCAGCACGCCGCACCTTGCTAGGTCGGCCAACTCGGGAAACGCACCGTGCGCCGGCAGCACCAGCGGCACGCCGGCCGCCATCGCCTCCAGCGCATAGTAGCCGAGCGCTTCGGGCGCGGAGCCACCGGGAACCGAGAGCACACTCAGCCCGGCGAGAAATCCCACGCGGTCGTGCGCGAAACGGTCCGGGGTGATTTCGGCATCGGCCAGCGCGCCTGTTGCGGCCAGCTTGCGGCGCTGCCGTTTCAGGAAGCGGCGATCCGCTGAAGGACCGCCGGTCGCGGCGAGCCGCACATCCGAAAAACGCGGATCGCGGCGGAGCAGCAGAAAGGCGTCCACAAAACGATCGAAGCCTTCTTCGGCGGACAGCCGCGACAAGAAACCGATCACGGGAGGCTGTCGGGTAGGATCGGCCTGCCGGTAGAACGATGGATCAAGCCCCGGATAGACCACGCGAAAGCGGCTGCGGTCAAGCGCCAGCCACTCCGCCATACGGTCGGCGTAAGAGGCGCTGACCGCGATGAAACGGTCGACGGCATCGGCTCGCGCCGCCATCACGCGCAACGCAGCGCTCCGCAGCGCGGCGTCCATCGCGTCGAGCCAGACATGCTCATCCTGAAGCCAGCAGACCAACGGACAACGGGCGGCCTGTTTGAGAGTCCGCGCCAGTCCAATCAGCAGCGCATTGGAGAGCACGATCAACTCGGGCTTTTCATGTGGTGGCAGCGCGGTGATCCACTCGGCCACGCGCTGCAGTTCTTCGGCCTGTCGCCCCTCCTCGCCACTCAGCATCGAGAGCGTCAGGTCTTCGAGCCCCGCCGCCGATGTCGATTCTGAAAAACGCGCCGCGAGGCGCAACACCGGCCACGCATCCAAGGGCGCGAACCACGCACGCGGCAGACGGCGCAATACGGCAAAGCGGTGACGCAGATACAGCGAGACCGCGCCATAAAAGACCGGCACGGCATCCGGTGCTGCGGCCTGCGCCGTCGCCGGCAGATAGAGCGGCATTGAGATGACAGTGTGGCCGCGCTGGCGCAGCGCATCCGCCAGCGCCATATCACGCAGACAGTTCTGGCAGTAAAACGACCCGCCCGATCCCGGCAGAATGTACAGAATGCGCATTCGCGGCCTCACTGCGGGAGCAGTCTACACGTCGCAGATCTGAACCGCTTTGCGCAGCGACTCCATGCCGTTTTTCGGCGTGAACTCATGCGCCACGTAACCGTCGAACTTGCCTTCCTCCTGCAACTGCGCGATGGTGCGCATGATCGCGGGATAGTACAACTCCTGATCTTCGTCGAGGTCCTTACGTCCGGGATTGCCGGCGGTATGGAAGTGCCCGATGTACTCGATGTTCTCGCGGATCGTGCGGATGATATCGCCCTCCATGATCTGCATGTGGTAGATGTCATAGAGCAGCTTAAAGCGCGGCGACTCCACGCGCTTGCAGAGTTCCACGCCCCACGCCGTCCGGTCGCACATGTAGCCGGGATGGTCCACCTTGCTGTTGAGCAGCTCCATGCAGATGGTCACGTCATGGTCGGCCGCGATCTTGACCGCCTCCTTCAAGATCGGCACGCAGGCGGCCATGCCGTCGGCATCGCTGATGCCCTTGCGGTCGCCGGCCAGTGTGATGACGCGCTTCCAGCCGAACTTAGCGGCTGCGGCGATATTCTCGCGGAAATGCTTGAGGAACTCCGGATGTCTGGCGGTGTTGTTGATGCCGTCCTTGATGCCGCCCGCGCCGGGCACCATCGTGGCTACCAGCCCGTGCTCTTTGAGGACCGGCCAGAGGTTGCGGTCGCCCACCAGATCCAGACCGACCATCCCCATCTCTTTGATCTGACGGCAAAGGTCCGCCGGCGGGATCTTGCGTAGCGGCCAGCATGTGACCGACTGACGGATACGCCCTTTAAGTTTCGGCGTCTGTTCTTGCGCGCGTGCTGCCGTCGGCGCCAGCGCAGCCGTCGCCGCCGCAGCCCCGGCAAGGCGGAACGCGTCACGACGCGAGAGGTTCATGGATGCTGTTTGCATATGAGTCACCTTTCTGGTTACAAGATTTCACAACGATGTGCCACCATCATACATGAAATCTCTTCCTGGGCAACTAAGAAGCTGAGTGCATGAGTAGTCGGTTAGTGACAGGGGGGAAGAGTTATCGTGTACGGGTACGTGAACGAGTGTGCACGGGGTATGACCAACGTTCACGTTCACAGCGCAGCGGTGCACGTCCACGTTCTCCAAATCGGTATCGGTATCGCTATCGGGTTCGAAATCGACTGTTGCGCCCACGCAGTGGCTCGCGGCGGCAAGTGTAATGATGGCGGCGATACCGATGGTGGCGCAATGGAACCCTGAAACGCAGGCACGTCTAAATACCTGTCCCTTTGTCGCGCGAATTAACTTGGGTTGCGGGCGCCGCCCGCGTTAATGCGAGGAACATGTTGTCATAGCACCTGTCGACCAGCAACCACTCTCAGCCCGGCACCGCCGCCATAGCGTTTACCGGTGCGATCAAAGATGATCGTGTAAGACTTGCCGTGGTAGTGGAGATGTTCGAGACGGAACCAGTCCCAAGTATCCGGGATCATCGGCTTCACCTCGAACATGCCGTTGGCTTTCGGCTGCACGCCGATAAGTCCGGCGATCACTAAGTCGCAGAATGTCGAGTGATTGTAATCCTTACCGCGCTCACGGTATTTGAGCGGACGGATGCCTTCGCGATCCCAAGCGATCATCACCTTGCGCGCGATCCACTCGCCGGTCATGGGATCGAGGTTTTCGTCAATCCACGGCACCTCGCGTCCGTCGGGCAGCGTGAGCTTCTGCTGGGCGGCGTACTGACGGAGAAGTTTCGCGAAGTCGGAAGCCCCGACCGGCATGGCGGCGGCATTGGGACCCTGTAGCGATTGGTACAGCGCGGTGAGTGCAATGGATGTCGCATACGGCCAGCTCGGGCCGTTCCACAGGCACTCATGCTTGGAGAGGTCAATGCGCAGATCAAAGCCCGGTGTATTCCGCGCCGGGAACGTCAACCCCACCGGGGCGGCGAATCCCGTCTCTTCGACGAGCGGCTTCCACGCAGCTTCGTATCCGGCGAGAGGCATCCGAAAATAGAACGGCGCATACCCGTTGAGTTCGCAGACGTCGTCATGCTCACCTTCCACGGAAAGCACCGTGAAGAATCGCTTGTCGTTGTTCCAGAGTTTCTCCTTGATGCTCTTTTCGAGCGCCGCCGCCTTCTCGGTGAAGCGAGTGGCGAGTCCGGCGTCGCCGGAGCGTTTTGCAATCTCGGCGATTGCCGTCGCTTCGGCCCACATCGCCGCATTGACCAGCGGGCGCGCCCCGTCGTGGGAAAGCGCAAACTCGCTGCCTTCGCGGTTGCCGGTGAAATCGAAAAGTCCGCGATCTGCGCGGAATCCCGTCTTAATCTTTCTTCCTCGGAGACCCTTCGCCACATCACGGAGGCTCATGCCGCCCGTCGTCCATCCCTTCTCCCACGCCTCGTAGTTGGCAACAAACTTCTGCAGGTAATTCGTCGCGTAGCCGAAGTCGCCGGTGACTTTGGCACGTTCGAGCGTGCCCCACGCCGGCCAAGATGCGTAGGCACGCGGGCCGTTCACGGTGCCCTCGGTAAGCATGAAGCGGATATAGTCGTCAAGATACGACGTCTGCCGCAGCCAACGGCCTTCACGCAGATGGTGGCCGAACGGGCATGAGATCGTGTTGTACTTACCCGCCCACGCCACCTCCGGCAAGAACTCCGTCACCACCCAGCCGGACGGCGTCTTGCGGAGGTGCTTGCGATATGTCCACCAACGAAAGTAGTAGGTGCGCTCTATCGTTTTGTCCGGACACTCGAACAGCGGTATGCTCTGCGCGAGAAATTCCGCAGCGGCGGAGTTGGGAATCGTGTTGGTGTAAAGCTCCTCGTCGGCCGCGTTGAACTCTGCGACATAGCTATTCAACAGCGTGACCAGACAGGTCGCGGATGTAGCGAGAACATTCATTCCAGATCAAGCCCCTTGTGGATAACCAAACCGATGTATTCGCCCTTGTTCGTGTTGCGCCCATTGTACCACAGGAGCCAGCGGTCGCCCTTCTCATCGCGGAAGACGGACGGCTTGTAGCACGCCGAGGCGTCAAAGGTGTCGGGCGTCGGCGAGACGATAGGGTTCGTCTTGAGGCGCGTCCAGCGAGTGACGCCGTCCGGTGAAATCGCAGCACCGATGCGGGCGGTATGGATATCGGAATAACCGATGTAAAACATCACCCAGCGTCCGTCCGGCAACGGATGCACCTCGCAACCGCCGATGCGATCCTGCTCCCATGAGTCCTTCGCGCCCTTCACGAAGATCGGGTTCAGGAGCGACTTCTCCCACTTGAGCCCGTCCTTCGACTCCGCATAGCAGAGGACGTTTGGCTCGTAGGTTTCGCCTGCGGCGTACCACATCCGCCACACCCCGCGCGCCGCATCCCAACGGACATAGGGATTCATCACTGAGAAACCCTCCCACGGATGTTCGGAGATCATGACCGGCAGCTTCGAGACCCGGGTGAACGCCACGCCGTCCCGCGAAGTCGCGTAACCGATCTTCGAGTATCCGCGCGCCTGACCGGTGTACCACATGTGATAGACGCCGTCTTTGAATACGGTGCATGAGCGGTTGAGATCGTCTTCCCAACCCGACACCGGATCGGCCGCCAGGCAGATCGTCGGTTTCGACCATGTCGCCCCGTCATCGCCCTTCACAAGCGCGATTGCCTTCTTCGGCCGCCACGAGAAGTACATGCTGAACGCCGTATCGCTCCCCTTGATGACGTTCACGTCGAAACACGTGCCAAGGTTCACGGGATCACCCATCACAGGGTTCCCTTCATATTTGACCCACCCGTTCCCGGCTTGCGCCGCACAGGCGACACACACCCCGAAAACGGCAATCGCAAATGCCCTCATCATATCAACCCCCCATTATCCCTTCGGCGGGAGCGGCCAGCACCAAACCAGCCTCCACAGTCGGCGTCCATTATGCGAGGGAGGCGGAAAGAGTCAACACCAAAAGGAACGAACGGCGAATGGGCAAATAGCCGGCACATCCCTGTTGAGATTTCTGGTTTCAAGTTACCAGTTATCAAAAAAGGTTAAAAAATCTCGGCACACCCTTGACAGAGACGCGCTCTGGGCGTACACTCATACGTAGATTCTTTTTCAGAGAGGTGGGCTATGGGCAGAAAAAAGTCAGACTCATTTGTGAAGACATCGAAAAAGCGGTTCGATGTGGCGGATGCCAGCGAGGTGAAGCTGGGTGTCGGCGGCAATTTCAGAGCTGAGCAGATCGGTACGCTCGGTGGTTCTGGCAACCTCGAGTAGTTTATCTCGTGCCGGGCGCGTGACACGATCCGCTCATGCCGTACACCACGTCCACCTTTGATCTGGCGGATATCCGTTTCGTATTTGAAGGCCTGGCACCGGATGATTTCAACGCCCACTTCCGTCATTTTCTCATTGCGGCGCCATCCGTGCCGACCGATTTCTGCTGTACTGTCACATGCAGTGGTGTGAACCATGATCTCTGTCGATTGCGTTCCAACGTCGTGTGGGACTTTCAGGAACAAGACGGCGCGGCCTGTCTAATGGGGGCTAATCCTGCCGGCGAGGTGATGTGGCGCATGACTGGCCATGTGCCGTTCGAGCAGCTCCGTTTCGAGTGGCATCCCACTGCTTTCGATGAGATGTACCGCAATAAGATCTGCGGAACTTACGACATTACGGCCATCCTGGCGTTGATATTGCGTCTGTTGCCGCTCGGCGGGCTGGTCTTGCACGGCTCGGCGCAGGTGATCGACGGTTCGGGCATCCTCTGTACGGGGCCTTCGGGCCAAGGCAAGAGCACGATCTCGCGACTGTTCCACCAATGCGGCCGGACAGTCCTGACGGATGAGCGTCCGATCCTGCGCCGCGAAGGAGAGGGGTTCAGGGTTTACGGCTCGCCGTGGCCCAGCTCCGGCGGTTTTGTTGCGACCGAATCGGTTCCGCTGAAAAAGATCTATTTCATCGAGCACGGCCCCGCGCAGGAGATTCTGCCGCTGACTCACCGTGAAGCGGTGCCGCGGCTGCTGGATGTGGCGATGGTGCCGTGGATGAATCCGGCGTTCTTTGATCCGATGATCCCGACGCTGGAAACGGTGATTCGCGAAGTGCCGTACGCCCTGCTGCGCTTCCATCCCGACACCTCAGTGGTCGACACCATCTGCCGCGACTTGGCGGGAGAGAGCGAATAACGAATAATGAATAGCGAATAGCTGGGCAGGGGTTAACTATTCATTATTCGTTATTCACTATTCGTTCTCTTTGCTATACTTGGCTGCATGAACGGTGTGAAAACTTGTTGGCGAGTCTGGTTGTATGCATGGGGGGCGGTCCTAATTGGACACGCCGTCGACGCACGCATGGCTGCCGTTTATGAGCCTGCGCCGTTTTCGCGTTATCAACCCATCCTTGATCGCATGCCTTTTGGCACGCCTCCGGTGGTCGCCGACGCCATGAACCCGGAGCAGCTTGAGCAGCAGCGGAGCGAAGAATTGCTTCAGGCGGAACAACAACAGATCGCCAAGCAGATCGCGTTCACCGCGCTGAATGTCACGCCCCGGGGACGGACGACGGTAGGGTTCGTTGATCGTTCGGTCAATCCGCCCGAAAACTACTATCTGGAGGTCGGCGCCTCGGCGCAGGGCTGGACCGTTCTGAACGCGGATTACAGCGCGAACTGGGCGCAGTTCGAAAAGGACGGCGTGACCATCACCATGCACCTCTACAAAGGGTTGATCGATGGACCACCCTCGGAAGGTACGGACAATGCTTCGGCGTCGCCGCAGACCTCGCCAGCCGCACCGGCGGCGGTCGCATCCGACCCCCCGAACGAACCGCCGATGGCAGCGAAGCGGCCTTCGGTGCCTGGCCTTGTGCGCCTGCCGAAATCTGCGCGGACGGCCCCGCAGGCCGTGCCGACGCAGACCGCAGCCGCTACGGCCGACGCCGCTGGCGATTCAACGCCTGCCCCCGCCAAATCCTACCTCGAACGTCTGCGTGAACGCAAAGCGCAGGAGGCGGCAGACAAGAAGGCAGCCGAAAAAGCTGCGCGTGAAAGCCTTCAGGAACTGGCGCGCAAGGTGGCACAGGATGAACTCGCCAAGCGTGAAAAAGAGCAGGCTGAAGCCTTGGAGCAGTTGCGCATACAGCAAGAACTGCTTCAGGTACAGCAGGAACTTGAAGCTCAAGCGCAACAGGCGGAACAACCGCCCGACGATGCGCATGCGCAGGAAGCCGAGCCGGAGCACGAGAGATAAGAGATAATTTAGGATTTAGGATTTAGGATTTGGGATTTGGGATTTGGGATTTGGGATTTTCGGCTCGCGAAGCACTGGGAGGGACGAGCGTCTGCTCGTCCGGCAGCGGTCACGCCGTCACTGCCGATCCTGCCGGGACTGCGGGTGAGGGCGGTGTGGCACGGGCATCTTGCCCGTGGGCGCGGGCGGCGACGCATGCGCTGCTCGCTCTCCTGCTGACGGCTGCTGGTCATGTAACGGCGACCACCGAGCCGGTCACCGTCACCTTTCTGCAGGGCTACGATCCCGATCTGCCGGAGAGCCCTATTACGCGCCAGATTCTCTCTCTCGCACGCGAGGAGCCGCGCC